>QXZR01000084.1 GCA_009886265.1 Flavobacteriaceae bacterium | reverse complement strand
TACCGCTGACAAGCTTCACGATATGTTTTTTAACCTTAGAGATACCTTTTCTATAAGTATGGTTTTGGTTACGCACAACAAATCGTTGGCAGCCAGAGCAGACCGTATGCTAACTCTTGTGGATGGGCAATGGAGTTAAATCAAGAAGAGCTCAAAGCCTTTTTGGACGAAAAGGTGCAACAGTATAATCATCCTTCGTTTATTGCAACAGACCCTATTTCTGTTCCGCACGCATATTCAAAAAAAGAAGATATTGAAATTTCAGGTTTTTTTGCTGCTACCATAGCGTGGGGAAACCGTAAAAGTATTCTTACAAATGCAACGAAACTCATGGAGCGTATGGATCACGCGCCACATGATTTTATTATGAATCATACCAAAGCAGATTTGGATGTGTTCGATGGCTTTGTCCACAGAACGTTTCAAGAAGCAGATGTCAAATATTTCGCACAGCGATTGCAACAGCTTTACATGGAGTTTGGAAGCCTTGAAAAGGTGTTTACGCCCCACGCAAATGCCGTGCATATGCACGATGTATTAATTGATTTTCATAATTTATTTTTTGCCATTCCACATCAAAAAAGAACAGTAAAACACGTCGCAAACCCTGCGAAAAAATCTGCAGCAAAACGTTTACATATGTTTTTGCGTTGGATGGTACGCAACGATAATGCCGGAGTAGATTTAGGTATTTGGAAGAACATCTCTCCCCGACTCCTATCCTGTCCATTAGATGTGCATTCTGGAAATGTAGCACGCGCATTGGGGCTACTAAAGCGCAAACAAAACGACTTGGCAGCTGTACAAGAATTAGATGCAGCACTTAGAAAATTAGACCCAAATGACCCTGTAAAATATGATTTTGCCCTATTTGGCTTAGGTGTTTTTGAAGGCTTTTAATTTGTGTTGGTGGATTTTCTATCTTTGCACAACTAACGACTTAGCGGTTTAGCGAATGAATATCTTAATAAAAGCTGCAAAAATCTTAGATGCCAACAGCTCGCATCACAACACACAGCAAGATATTTATATTGAAGACGGTATCATAAAAGCGATTGGTACTAATTTAAATTACCCAAAAGCTACTGAAATATCCCGCTATAATTTACATGTTTCTCAGGGTTGGTTTGACAGCAGTGTCTCTTTTGGCGAGCCTGGATTTGAAGAACGTGAAACCATAACAAACGGCCTTGATGTAGCGGCAAGAAGCGGATTTACGCATATTGCCTACAACACCAATACCTTACCTAAACCTGATAGCCGAGCAGATATTGCGTTTTTGTTGGAACAAGCAAGTGGAAATGCGGTAAAGCTTCATCCAAAAGCCTGCGTAACTTCTGCACAAAGCGAAGAAAAACTTGCGCCGCTCCGTGAACTTCATGCCGCTGGCGCGCTTAGTTTCAGCAATCATAAAACTCCAATTACCAATGCCAACACCTTAAAATTGGCTCTACAATATACACACGACTTTGATGCTATTGTTGAGTCATTTCCACATAATAATGACATGGCAAATGACGGTGTAATGCATGAAGGTGCTGTAAGTACGGCTTTGGGGCTGAACGGAATCCCAAGTGTTGTAGAAAGCATGCAACTGCAACGAGATCTTGACGTATTAAAATACACCAAAGGGAAACTTCATATTCCTACGCTTTCAACAGAAGCTTCAACAGCACTAATCAAGGCGGCCAAAAAAGCAAAGCAAGATGTAAGCTGCAGTGTTGCCATTCATAACTTGTTTTTCACAGACGAGGCCCTACAAGACTTTGATGCTAATGCAAAATTAGTCCCGCCCCTTCGTGAGGAATCGGATCAAAAAGCCTTACAAAAAGCATTGTTAGACGGTGTGATTGATATGGTAACCAGCGATCACCAACCCCTTAATAGCGAACTAAAAAACGTGGAGCTCGATAGCGCACATTTTGGGTCAATAGGATTAGAACACAGTTTTGGTTGTTTGTTATCCATGTTCTCCATTACGGAAACAATAGAACTACTTACTAGAGGTAAAAGCCGATTTGGAATTGCTGAACACACCATTGAAGTGGGCGCAACTGCCGACATAGCCTTGTTTACTCCCCATGGCACGTCTGAAATCTCAAAAGCTTCTATTTTTTCTTCATCAAAAAACAGTCTTTTTATAGGACAAACCTTACCTGGAAAGGTATTCGGGGTTGTTGCTCAAGGAAAATCAAAAGTTTATAACGCCTAATATGTCTTTTGTTTACTTAGAACGTAAGGCATCACAGCCCAACGCTCCCCTGCTTCTGCTACTCCACGGATACGGAAGCAATGACGCAGACTTATTTTCATTTGCTGAATATATTCCCGCTAATTTTCATGTTGTTTCGTTACAAGCGCCCTTGATTTTGGGAGAACATAGTTTTGCTTGGTTTCCTATTCATTTTACAGATACTATGGAGCGCTGGACTTCGCCTGAAGAAGTTAACAAAGCGACTGATTACATACATGACTTTTTAGCATATTACTCTGCAAAACACGACTTCAACAATGAAAACGTGTATTTGATGGGCTTTAGTCAAGGGGCAATGTTGAGCTATACCGTTGGATTAGCTACAAAGTGTGTAAAAGGTATTGCTGCGCTTAGTGGTTATATTGATCCGCGTGTAGTGAAACACACAAACACATCTCTTTCATCTATTTATGTATCTCATGGCACAGAAGATATGGTAGTGCCATATGCGTGGGCAGAACAATCTGTTGAAAAACTCAAAGAATATGGATTTGCGCCATCGTTTCATGACTATCCGCAGGGACATGGCATAAATCAAGATA
>QXZR01000083.1 GCA_009886265.1 Flavobacteriaceae bacterium | reverse complement strand
TTTTCTGAATTTAGCACAAATGCTATGCGTATCATGTCTTTTCCTGCTGAATCACCAGAGAAAAATCCATTTGCGGGGGCTACCATAAGCGTTTCACCATTGTCTTGGAAAGACTCCAGCATCCACTTGGCAAAATGGTCACTATCCGTAACGGGAAGTTTGACCAAACAGTAAAAAGCGCCTTTGGGTAAGGATACCGATACGCCTTCGATTTTATTTAAATACTCAATTGCGGTCCTCCTTCTTTTTTCATATTCTTCAATGGCATCATCCAAATATTGTTGCGGCTCATCAAGCGCAGCCTCACAGGCGTGTAGTGCAATGGTGGGCGGACATAACCTTGATTGGGCAAACTTTAGCGCAGCATGTGTTACTTCCTTGTTTTTTGTGATAAGACATCCTATTCTAGCGCCGCACATGCTGTATCGCTTAGACATGGAGTCAATGAGTATGGCATGTTCTGCTAGATTTTCCAGGTGCATTACGGAGATGTGCTCATGACCGTCATAAACAAACTCACGGTACACCTCATCAACAATAAAGAATATATCGTGCTTTATGGCCAGTTGACCCAGAGACTCAAGCTCCTCTTTGCTGTAAACATAGCCAGACGGATTGTTTGGATTACAGATAAAAAGTGCTCTTGTCTTAGAAGTTATTGCAGCTTCTATGGTTTCAATATCGGGGAGTGAAAACTGACTTTCAAACGATGATGGGATCCCCACAACCTTAACACCACAGGCCGCTGCAAATGTTTCATAGTTAGCGTAAAATGGTTCTGGAATGATAAGTTCATCACCTTCGTTGGTGATGCAGTCTAATGCCATAATAATGGCCTCACTAGCTCCTGTGGTTACCAGAATGTCTTCTGCATCAATTTCAATATTGTGCTCTTGGTAATAAGAGACCAGCTTATTGCGGAACGAAACAGTTCCTTCAGAAGGTCCGTATGCGACAACATCATCTGAAAAGTTTCGAATGGCTTTTAATGCGCTTTTGGGACTGGCTAAATCAGGTTGCCCAATGTTAAGATGAAATACTTCAATACCACGCGCCTTGGCTATATTGGCTTTCTTGGCTAGCTTTCGAATGGGTGAGGTGGGTAAGTTTGCACCTTTCTTTGAAATAATCGGCATTAAAATAGTTTGCCTGCAAAGATGCGAAAAATCAATGTTTTATGCGAAAATTATTCTTCGGGAGCTTCTTCTATGACTTCCCCTTTGATCTTAAGGGCCACCATAGGAACAGAAGCATTGGAAGCAACCGTGATGGTTTTTCGAATGGGTCCAACACGCTCTGTATCATATTTTACTTCAATGATATCAGATGCGCCAGGTGCAATGGGTGCATCTGGTTTTTTTGGAATGGTACAGCCACAAGAAGAACGTACTTGCGTAATCTTTAGTTCTGAAGTTCCCGTGTTGGTAAACTTAAACTGACGAATGCCATCTTCACCTTTGACAACAGTGCCATAGTCAATGGTAAGGGAGTCAAATGTAATGACAGCAAAGTCTTGAGCAGTAGCTGTTAAACCTAATACAACAGTGAAAAAAGATATAAATATTCGCTTCATGACGATAAATTTGGTTTTACTAAAGTAAGCATAAGTACCAATTGTACAAAATTAGGGCTTTCAATTTCACTACTCGATGCCTACATTTGCGCATAATAAGCACAAACGCATGTCCATACCATCAAAATTCACACCAAAAGACGTAGAGCAAAAGTGGTATGACTACTGGACAGCGAACAATTATTTTCATTCCACGCCTGACTCCCGAGAACCCTACACCATAGTAATTCCACCACCAAATGTAACAGGTGTATTGCATATGGGGCATTTGATGAACAATACACTTCAAGATGTGTTGATTCGCCGTGCACGTATGCGCGGGTACAATGCTTGCTGGGTGCCAGGTACCGATCACGCTTCTATTGCGACAGAAGCAAAAGTGGTAAACAAGCTAAAAAGTCAAGGCATAGACAAGAATGAAATTGGGAGGAAAGCTTTTTTAGAACACGCTTGGGAATGGACACATGAACACGGCGGTATTATTCTCGATCAATTAAAAAAATTGGGCTGCACTTGTGATTGGGATCGCACCAAATTTACCCTTGATACTGAAATGTCTGCATCTGTTATTAAGGTCTTTGTTGACTTGTATAACAAAGGGATGATTTATCGTGGTTTTCGCATGGTGCATTGGGATCCCGAAGCACAAACCACACTTTCAGACGAGGAGGTTATTTATGAAGAGCGACAAGGAAATCTATACCATATTGCGTATGCCATTGAAGGCAGCGACGAAAAAGTAGTTGTAGCCACAACAAGACCTGAAACACTTTTTGGTGATACGGCTGTTGCCATTCATCCAGAAGACGAACGTTATCTAGCACTGCATGGTAAAAAAGCCATAGTCCCTATTGTCAATAGAGTTGTGCCCATCATTAGAGATATATATGTCAGTTTGGAATTAGGAACAGGCTGTTTGAAAGTGACCCCAGCGCATGATGAAAATGACAAGGCCTTAGGCGAAAAACATAAATTGGATATTGTTGATATTTTCAACCCCGATGCCACACTCAATCATCAGGGCTTACATTATGAAGGTAAAGACAGGTTTGCGGTACGCAAAGCCGTGGTAAAAGAGTTAGAGGCAGCTGGCGCACTCGTAAAAGTAACGCCTCATATGCACAAAGTGGGTACTTCAGAAAGAACAAAGGCCGTTGTAGAGCCTCGTTTGTCTGATCAATGGTTCTTGAAAATGGCAGATTTGGCCAAACCAGCCATTGACGCAGTTGAAGATGGCGATGTACAATTGGTGCCAAAAAAGTTTATCAATACCTACCGACACTGGATGAATAATATTCGTGATTGGAATATCTCAAGACAGCTATGGTGGGGACACCAAATCCCGGCTTATTACTATGGTTCGAACAGAGAACATGTAGTGGTAGCTGATACCAAATCGGCAGCCCTTGAAAAAGCAAAGGCCGAAAGCGGTAATGCAGCACTGACGCTTGATGACCTCCATCAAGACCAAGATGTACTTGACACTTGGTTTTCTTCATGGCTATGGCCCATATCCGTTTTTAATGGTGTCTTGGAACCAGATAATAAAGAAGTCTCCTATTACTACCCTACACAGGAATTGGTTACAGGTCCCGATATTCTTTTCTTTTGGGTAGCAAGAATGATCATGTCTGGCTATGCCTTACGCGACGAAAAACCATTTTCCCATGTTTACCTCACAGGGCTTGTTCGTGATGGGCAAGGAAGAAAAATGTCCAAGCAACTCGGCAATTCTCCAGATGCGATTAAGCTTATGGAAACCTACGGCGCTGATGGTGTCCGTGTGGGGCTACTTTTAAGTGCAGCAGCAGGGAATGACTTATTGTTTGACGAAAATTTATGTCAACAAGGAAAAAACTTTGCCAATAAAATTTGGAATGCTTTCCGATTGATACAGAGCTGGGAGGTGGACGAAACCTTAGAAACATGTGCTACTGCCACTGCAGGCATTGACTGGTATTCAGCCAAGTTTCAACAAACATTGGCTACCATCGATGACCACTTCAGTAAATACCGCATCTCTGATGCCTTAATGTCGACATATAAACTTATTTGGGACGACTTCTGCTCTTGGCTTTTGGAAATCGTTAAGCCGGCGTACAATACGGGGATAGATCCTGAGACCTATGCAAAAGTATGTATGCTTTTCGAAGATAACTTACGCCTTTTGCACCCTTTTATGCCCTTTTTGTCAGAAGAACTATGGCATGCACTTAAAAGTCGCGCCAAGGACGAAGCCTTAATTGTTTCGGATTGGCCAACTCAAAAAACTATTGATACTACCATTTTAGATCAATTTGATCACTCAGCGGCCTTAGTCGCCCAATTGCGAACTGTTCGTAAAGACCAAAATATTTCTTTTAAAGAACCTTTGGACTTGGTCGAAACCACCCATGACAATGTTTCACTAAGACCTATTGTTGAGAAGTTGGTAAATATCCAAACTTGGGATAAAGTGGCAAAAGCACCTGAGCAAGCGATTTCGTTCAGGGTAAACGCACTTGAATATTTTGTTCCTGTGGCTGCTTCTAATATTGAAGAGGAACGTAAAAAGATGGAAGAAGAACTGACTTATCAGGAAGGATTCTTACGTTCAGTAGAAAAAAAACTATCTAATGAACGCTTTGTTTCAAATGCGCCAGAACAAGTTGTGGCAATTGAGCGAAAGAAAGCGGAAGATGCACAAACCAAAATAGCGGCACTCAAAGCGCGCCTTTCAGCTCTTTAGTTTTTTGATGTAATTAGCGTTACACCACCTTTTACGACTTGCCCTTCTTTAACAAATACGGGAGTTTCTATGGGGAGAAATACATCTACTCTAGACCCAAATTTGATAAAACCAGCATCTGTTCCTTGCATAACCGCTTGACCTTCCTCGGCATAATTCACAATACGTCTAGCTACTGCTCCTGCAATTTGACGATAAAGTACTTCTCCATAGGTTGGATTGTCAACCACAATGGTGGTTCTTTCGTTCAATATCGATGATTTTGGATGCCAAGCAACGAGATACTTGCCGGGGTGGTATTTGCTAAACACAACCTTGCCAGAAACAGGATATCGGGTTACGTGCACATTTAAGGGAGACATAAAAATAGATACCTGTAGTCTTTTGCCCTTAAAATATTCGGGTTCTTCAACTTCTTTCACGATAACTACTTTCCCATCTACAGGCGATACAACAGCGTCTTCAAGTGCAAGAGGCGGTCGGTCGGGATTTCTGAAAAACTGCAGTATCAACACTAAAAAAACAAGCAGGACAAGCTGGAGTGTAATACGCAACCACTTAACGCCAATAAACTGATCGGCCAACATTGCAGCCACCGCTATTAGCACAAAACTTACTATGATAATGGTGAAACCTTCTTTATGAAACATAAGCGAATAAATTCAATAATAATATATACATGGGTGCAGCCAATATGGAACTGTCAATGCGGTCGTAAATTCCGCCATGTCCCGGTAAAATACTCCCGCTATCCTTCACGCCGCAAATGCGTTTTATTTTGGATTGCACCAGATCCCCTAATGCGCCTAAAATGGCAGTCACCAGAAGAATCAAAACCCAACTGTATTGGATGTTTTTTATGTCAGCGGCATACAGTAGGGCTACCGTGGCAACAACTATTCCGCCAAGGCTTCCTTCAATTGTTTTATTGGGCGAAATGGTAGGTGCTAGTTTTCGTTTTCCAAATAATGAGCCAATTACATATGCGCCAGTGTCGCTTAGCCATATAATGCCAAAAAAATACAAAACATAGATAGGGTTGGACTTCCCTAAGAGGGCGAGTAATATCAATGGTATACAGATTTGAAACAAGCTCAAAAAATACACAGCTGCTTTGCTGTAGCTCAACTGATTTGAATTACTAAAAAAGCCCAGCATTCCTAAACACCCAACAACTGCTGCACCAACTAGATAAGGATAGTATTCGGGGTTCATTTGAACCGCCGCGAATACAACGGGAAAGAAAAGGTAGCTTAAAATGATTTTTTTATTGGTAATTCTTTGAAGTTCCCACTGCGCTATAATTGCCATCAGAAAAAGCACCACAGAAAAAAAAGTAGCATCTATGTATAGGCTGCCTAGGAGCAATCCAACATAGAGGAATGAAGTTAAGGAACGAATTAAAAAATTCATGAAAAATCTTCAAGTAAAAGCAAGTACACTTCTTTGACACTGCTGCCATAGTTCATGTAGTTTTCGTCGCTCATTACGTCTGTTTTAAATTGCTTTATAGAAGTGATGTTTAGCGGAATATTATCAGCATAGCGGTGTTTGATGCTTTTGAGTCCTTCTGAAACTGTTTTTGAAAACTGACGGGTGCCCGCAATAACCACTAATGTTTCTGGTAGGTCTGCCAATTTGTTAGAACCCAATTGGCGTTCACATACCACAATACTCCCATCATAAGCAACTATGGACTCACAACTACACAGCATAACTTTGGCATTGAGATTGGTTTTGGTAAGTGTTATGCCAACATCTAATTTTTTGGCTAGTACTGGATCTAGACAAAACAACTCTCGTATCTCTGTAGGATATTCTTTTACAATGGAAAGAAAGGTGTCTTTTGCATCTTGTAAGGTTTCGCAGTAAACGAATTTCCCCCCACAAGCCGTGAAATTTTGAGCAAAGGTTTGCTCAATTGGAAGTTCTTTGAGCGGCATGTGTGGACCGCGCACATCTTCAACTTGCTCTTCTTTAGGAGCCGTTTTTTTTCCAAAAATATTTGACCAGAACTTACTCACACATTAGGGTTGTTACACAAAGGTAACAAATCGCAAATTAGTTGGCATCATTTGTTTTTGTAGAATCTGTTGCCTTGGTTGTTTTTGCAGTCTTTTTTGGTGCTGCCTTTGGCTTGGTTGTTGCTTTTGGCTTTGGTGCTTCAGCTTCTGGCTTTTCAAAAGGTCGTTTGCCAAAAATACGCTCTAGATCGTCCTTAAAAATCACTTCCTTTTCAAGCAAGTGCTCTGCAAGTTCTGTGAGTTTGTCTTTGTGTTTTTTAAGCATTTGTATGGCACGCCTATATTCTTTTTCAACGATTGCAGAAATTTCCGTGTCGATTAACTTGGCTGTTTCTTCGGAGTAAGGCTTGGTAAAGCCATACTCGCTTTCGTTGGTTTGATAATACGTAATGTTTCCAACCTTTTCATTTAAACCGTAAATGGTTACCATAGCTCTGGCCTGTTGGGTTACTTTTACCAAGTCGCTTAGTGCACCTGTTGAAATTTTATTGAATATGATGCTTTCTGCAGCCCTACCACCAAGCGTTGCACACATTTCGTCTAACATTTGTTCTGTGCGCACAATTTGTCTTTCCTCGGGTAAATACCAAGCAGCGCCTAGCGATTGTCCCCTTGGCACGATGGTTACCTTAACTAGTGGCGCAGCATGCTCTAACATCCAGCTTACAGTAGCGTGTCCAGCCTCGTGGAAAGCAATGGTCTTCTTTTCTTCTGGGGTAATGATTTTATTTTTCTTTTCAAGTCCGCCAACAATTCGATCAACAGCATCTAAGAAGTCTTGACGACCTACTTTTTTCTTGTTTTTTCTGGCAGCAATCAACGCCGATTCATTACATACGTTGGCAATATCAGCTCCAGAAAAGCCAGGTGTTTGTTTGGCTAAAAAGTCAATATCTAGTTTGGCGTCTGACTTCAATGGTTTGAGGTGTACTTTAAAAATTTCTCTACGCTCTTTTAGGTCAGGGAGGTCGACATAGATTTGTCGGTCAAAACGACCTGCACGCATCAATGCCTTGTCTAATACATCGGCTCGGTTAGTGGCAGCAATAACAATCACATTGGTGTTGGTGCCAAAGCCATCCATTTCGGTTAACAACTGGTTGAGCGTGTTTTCACGCTCGTCGTTCGAACCGGTAATGTTGTTTTTTCCTCTTGCACGCCCGATGGCATCAATTTCATCAATAAATATAATGGCGGGCGATTTGTCTTTTGCTTGCTTGAATAAATCACGTACACGCGATGCACCTACTCCTACAAACATTTCCACAAAATCAGAACCTGACAACGAAAAGAAAGGTACTTTAGCCTCACCTGCAACCGCCTTAGCCAATAAAGTTTTACCTGTTCCTGGAGGGCCTACCAATAAGGCGCCTTTCGGAATTTTCCCACCCAGTACAGTATACTTGCTTGGGTTTTTTAGAAAGTCTACAATTTCTTGTACTTCTTCTTTAGCTCCTTCTAAGCCTGCAACGTCTTTAAATGTTATTTTGACATCTGTTTTTTCATCAAATAGCTTGGCTTTTGATTTGCCAATATTGAATATTTGTGCACCGCCACCGCCGCCACCGCCGCCAGACATGCGTCGCATAATAAATAACCATACGGCAATGATAAGTATGAGCGGTAAAAAGCCAAGTAATACATCTAACCAACGACTTTCTACTGTTACAAATTCATAGGTAAAGGAAACGCCTTTTTCTTCGGCTGCTTCTAATTTTTTTTGGAAAAGCTCAAGATTACCCACTTCAAACTGGTAGTGGGGACCACTACTGTTCTTACGACCAAATAAATCCGTCTTGTTAGCTTTACTGTGCTTGGTTTCTGTAAGCGCTGTTTCCGTTAGGGTAACTTGTGCGGTCTTTTTGTTGACAACAACAACCTTACTTACTTCGCCATCTAAAAGATAGTTTTCAAAGTTTGAAATATTAATCTTTTGGTCGCTAGACATGCTGTCGCTCCCGCCAAAAAATGACATACCAATAAAGAAAAGTATGATACTCGCATATAGCCAATAAGAACTTATGGCTGGTTTTTTAGGTGGTGTTTTTTCTTTTTTAGCCATGTTTTAATATTTAGACTCTATTAACGTTTGCTTGGCATCTCCCCAAAGCGATTCAATGTCGTAGTGAGAACGAGTTTGTTTTTGAAAAATGTGCACAACAATATCCACAAAGTCCATTAATATCCACTCGCTTGTTTCAAGCCCCTCAACATGCCAAGGCTTTTCATGAATGGCTTTACTTACCAGTTTTTGAACAGCGCCAGATATGGCACGGACCTGTGTGTTGGAATTACCTGAGCATACAACAAAGTACTGGCATACGTTGTTTTCTATTTCACGTAAATCTAGAACGTTGATGTCTTCTCCTTTTACTTCTTCAATACCTTCAATTATGTGAGCTAGAAGTGTATCCGTATTTTTTTTCTTTGTCATGCAATACTTATCTGTGTAAATGTAATTGTTATTTGCAAAATTACTTCACAAAACGCATACTTTTGTATATGCTAATAATCAAACTTAGTGCCACCCCCTCCACCAATAGCTTTTTAAAGCAGTGGGTGCAGCAAAGCAAAGCACATGAAAGCATAGCGGTTTGGGCGGAACACCAAACGGAAGGTCGGGGTAGGATGGGAACAAAATGGCTTTCAGAAGCCAACTTAAACCTGACAGGCTCAGTTTATGTAGGTAATACAGCCCACCATCAAAACAATATATTTAACCTAAACAAGCAAGTGTGCTTGGCCATTGTGGACACCCTTGCACCCCTAAAAATCCCTGAATTGCGCATCAAATGGCCAAACGACATTTTGTCAGCCAATAAAAAAATAGGTGGTGTTTTGATTGAACCCATCATGCGCGGAAGGCAGATGACAGGCGCTATTGTCGGCTGTGGACTCAATGTAAACCAAGAAAAATTTGACCCTTCATTACCATTTGCCGCTTCAATTAAGTCTGTTACAAAACAAAGCCATGAGATTGGTACTTTGTTTGAATTACTAGCAAAAAATATCGCAGCCGCTGTTCGTTCTGATCAAGTAGACCACGAGCGTTATCTAGCTGTGTTGTATAAAATAAATGAAATGTGTGCTTTTAAAACCAACGATGGCTTTTCTTTTGAAGGGAAAATTATTGGGGTGTCACCAGATGGAAAGTTGGTTATCACAGATGAAAATGGGGATAGTAACTCTTACGAAGAAAAAACGCTGGTGTTTACAGCTTTCCAGCATTAGCGATAAGTGCTTCGAGAAACTGCGTGAGCGGTTTCTTAACCATCATTTGCATCATCGGATTGATGTTGCCCTCAAATACCAATTGTATTTTTGTTTTTCCGTCAATCGCTTCTAGGTTGGCGTGTAACTCAAAGGGAACGCTTCCGCCATCAGCTGCCATTACAATCTGTGTGTTTGGTGTTTGTCGTTCTAGTTTTAACGGAATTACGGGCATGCCTCCCAGCTTAAAACTAAAGTGCTTCTCGTCTCTTATACGAAAACTCGCTTCCTCAGGCATAAGCAGTTCGTAGGTACTTGCCTGTGTGAGTTGATCGAAAACGTCTTCAATGGGTTTTGCTACAGTAGCAATGCTGCTTTCTAGTTTCATCTAACTGATTATTTGGGCGACCAAAGTGCTGGAGCTTTGCGCCACTGTTTTAATACTTCTTCTTGCTCTTGCTCAATATATCCAGCTGCAACTGCGGTTTCTATCAATGTGTTGTAGCCAGAAAGGGTGGTTAGTTCAACCATCGCTTGTTTCATGTTATCTTCAGCAACATCAAATTCATAGCTAAAGAGGGCTAACATGCCAAGGACATTGATATTTGCATTCCGTAGGGCATCAATCGCTTGGAGGCTGCTCTTACCCGTACTGATTAAATCTTCAACCACAACAGTTGGTGCATCAACATCATATTGCCCTTCAATCTGATTTTGTCGCCCGTGTTTTTTGGGTTGCGGGCGTACATACATAAACGGCAAATCAAGTACTTCTGCTACCAACATACCTATGCCAATGGCACCCGTTGCTACACCTGCAATCGCTTTTGTTTGCGGATATTTTGTTTTGATTTCATTTGCCATCGCTTGACTCAAAAATCTTCTTATCTCTGGATATGAGAGTGTTATTCGGTTATCGCAGTAGATTGGCGACTGCCAACCACTGGCCCAAGTAAATGGATTTTTGGGTTCAAGCTTTATTGCTTTTATTTGTAATAGGTATTCGGCTACTTTTTTAGCGGTAGAGGGTTCCTTAGGCATGGCGCAAATGTATAAAGTTTTTGTCAATCAAAAGGAGATAATCCTCACTTCAACTGCTCCGAAAGGGAAAGGAGTAAAAGTCCTGCCCCTAAAATCCACGCCCTACAAAAAAATAATACGCATCATTCGCACAACTCGTGTCAAACAACTCTACCTAATTCACGAGAATCCCAAAAAACTTTTAAGCGGTTTTAAAAAAAAACTGCCCGTTACCATTGCTGCTGGTGGAGTAGTGCAGCATGAAAATGGAAAACTATTGTTTATTTATCGCAAAAAAAGATGGGACCTACCCAAAGGAAAAGTCGATAAAGGTGAAAGCCTTGAGGATGCCGCAAAACGTGAAGTAAAAGAAGAAACAGGGGTTAAAAAAATTAAAGTCGGCAAACTAGCTGGTATAACCTATCATATATTTAAACGCAACAACCGTTATCAACTCAAAGAGTCCCATTGGTTTTTCATGAAATCAAGTTATGACGGTACTTTAGTTCCTGAAGTCAAGGAGGATATCACCAAGGCAACTTGGAAGAACAAAGGCAAAACAGCTAAAGCAATCGAAAAGACGTACCCAAACATTGAAGATTTATTCGATAAATCGAAGCTTATGGAAGCTTTATTTGGGGAGGAATAAAAGTGCTGTAATCGCCATTGTTACGAATAAGTTCACGCACAATACTACTGCTGATGTATGAAGTTTCAGCGGAGGTAAGCAGAAAAACAGTTTCAATATCCGACAAATGCCTGTTGGTTCTAGCGATGGCTTTTTCAAATTCAAAGTCACCATTGTTACGCACACCACGTAAAATGAATTCCGCATCAATTTTACGACAAAAATCAATTGTTAGTCCATCGTAAGCAGCAACTGTTATACGTGGATCGTGCTCAAAACAGGTATTGATAAAGGCAAGGCGCTCTTCCAGTGAAAACATATATTTTTTCTCACTGTTTTTTCCAATTCCAATAACGATCTCATCGAAAATCTTAACCCCGCGTTCAACGATGTCAAGGTGCCCAATGGTGAAAGGATCAAATGAGCCAGGAAATAGTGCACGTCTCATGCTCCAAAGGTATTGTTTTTTAAACAGCTGTTAATCATGTCCACAATCAAATCTCCCAATGCGATCCCTGCGTGTTGGGCTTGCATGGGCAGTAAGCTTTGTGCTGTGAGTCCAGGAATGCTATTG
>QXZR01000082.1:302-5957 GCA_009886265.1 Flavobacteriaceae bacterium | reverse complement strand
AAAGGCATCGCTGCCCGAAAGCAGGTTGTATGATAAATATAATGCCGAAAATAAGTTGAAATAAACGCATGGGTAATTATGGGGTGTTAAATGAAATTATTTTGGTGCTATTTGCAGGCATTGGCAGTTGTCCCGTCAAGGGAATGACTGCTTTGCTAAACACGTCTTTGCCCATTTGAGCATTGCCAATTCGTTGGTTAAAACGTTGCATGTTCAGCGTTTGGTCTTCGTCGTTCGCATTTAGCACCACCATGATAGTCTTGTTATCGGTATATCTAAAATAAACATAAACTTCATTTTGAGGTGCATAGTGCATGGTCTTACCAAAGTGAATGACTGCTTCGTTTTTTCGCCAATTGAACAACTGGGCGGTAAAATCAAAATAGTTGTTTTCAACTTCAGTTCTGCCTGCTTCGTTAAAAGCAGTTCGCGTATCGCTAGGCCATCCACCAGGAAAGTCCCTACGTAAATCCGCATCTCCTTTTTCTTTGGCACCACGCATATTAATTTCCGTACCGTAGTAGGTTTGTGGCACACCCCTAACCGTAGCAAGTAGCGTAGTTATCAGTTTATATTGATGGAATTCGGATGCTATTTCATTAATACGTGTTGTATCATGATTTTCTAAAAAAACCATCAAATCATTGGGATTGGCATAGACAAAATCGTTTTGAAACACCTTATATATTTTATTCATTTTTTGATCCCACCGTGGGGTATCCCCTTGATATATGTCCTGTACAGCTGCAAACAAAGCAAAGTCTTTCACGTGGGTTACTAGCGAGTTAAAACCACTCATTGCTGCAATGGGGCTATCCTTTTGCCAATAGGAAAGGTGAATTGGATTGATCACCCAACTTTCGGCTACTATGCTAAAGTTAGGGTATTCATCCATGATGGCTTTTGCCCATTGCGTTATTTCATCTCTGCTGTTATAAGGATACGTATCTACCCTATATCCAGATAGGTCGGCATACTCAACCCACCAGATTGCATTTTGTGTAAGGTAGCTCAGCAACTGAGGCTGTTTTTGGTTAAGGTCAGCCATGGATTTTACAAACCACCCGTCTACCAATAATTTTACATCTGATTCAGCTGCATAAGGGTCAGTGAAAATTTCCTTTGCATGACTTGTTTCTGTATAGGTATCCCATTGGTTTATCCAATCAGGAGCAGGCAAATCTTTTATCATATAATGCTCAAGACTCCAATGGTTTACCACGTAATCCATGATGAGTTTCATATTTCTTTTCTTCATCTCCTCTGACAACTTTTTATACAAATCATTGGACCCAAAGCGCCTATCGATTTGATATACATCGCTTGCAGCATACATATGGTAAGAACCGCTGGGATCATTATCCTCTGCCACTGGCGTATTCCAAATGGCTGTAACGCCCAAATCCCCTATATAATCTAAATGGTCGATGATGCCTTGCAAATCTCCACCGTGTCGGGCCCATGGGTCTTTTCTGTTGGGCTTGTCCAAAAGTTCAGGATGCGCATCATTAGAAGGGTCGCCATTGGCAAAACGATCGGGCATTATAAGGTAAATAAAATCAGAGCTGTCATATCCCTTACGTTCGGCAGAACCCACACGTCTTTCCATAAGTTTATAAGGAATTTGGATTGACGCCTTTTGGGAATGTCCCAAAACCAATTGATAACTCCCTGGTTTGGTAGTGGCAAGGTCCAAGTAAACAAACAAATAATTTTTACTTTCTAAACGGACCACATCAGTTATTGTTAGATTATTAGAAGTAACCTCATATTCAGCTAAGTCATCTCCATATAGGGTTAGCATCAAATTGGTATTATGCATACCGGACCACCACATAGGGGGCTCAACTTTACTGACTTGTGCACTAAGGTTTAAGCAAACAAAAAGGAGTACTAATTTTTTCATATGATAATTATTATAATACAGGTTTAGGCGTTAAGGAAACACTTTCTCCATTCAAAAACACAGCACGAGGCTCCCCTTCAATTAGGGTAACTCGTGACTCGGATGTAGAAACAAAAAGCTCAAGAATAGCGCCTCTAAAATTGATTTTAAAAGAGAAGGAAGTCCACGCTTTTGGTAGTTGTGGCGAAAAATAGACCGCATCGTTTTTAATACGCATACCTCCAAAACCTTCTACAACACTCAGCCAGGTTCCTGCCATTGATGTAATGTGTAATCCCTCATCAACTTCTGCATTATAGTCGTCTAAGTCAAGACGTGATGTGCGTAAATAAAATTCATAGGATTGCTCTACCCTACCCAATGCAGCAGCAAGAACCGCATGTATTGATGGGGAAAGCGAAGATTCATGAACCGTAAATGGTTCATAAAAGTCGAAATTTCGCTCTAATTGTTCTTTAGAAAAGTGATCCTCAAAAAAATAAAATCCTTGCAATACATCAGCCTGCTTTATATAGGGAGAACGCAAAATCCGATCCCATGACCAATGTTGATTTATGGGCCTTTCTTCGGCAGGAATTAGCGAGGTCTCTTTTAAGTCTTTGTCTAAAAACCCGTCTTGCTGCAAGAACACGTCATGCTTGGCATCGTGAGGCAGGTAAATTCCACGTGTTTTTTCTTTCCAGTCTAATACTTCGGATTGGCTTAGACCAAGTCGGTCGTAAATGGCTTGATGTACTTTTGGTTTTTCTTTTGCTATTTGCTTCAGTCTATTGGCTGCATACTCCATACACCATTTGGCAGCATAATTTGTATACCAGTTGTTATTGACATTGTTTTCATACTCATTGGGTCCTGTAATCCCCAAAATGACATATTTGTTTTTGTTTTCAGAAAAATTTACCCTTTGGGCCCAAAACCTAGCAATTCCAACTAATACATCAATTCCTTTAGTTTCGACATAGGCCGTTTTACCTGTGTAGCGCTCATAAGCGTATATCGCATAAGCAATGGCAGCATTTCGATGTATTTCCTCAAAGGTGATCTCCCATTCGTTATGACACTCTTCCCCATTCATGGTTACCATTGGATATAAGGCTGCTCCTGAATTAAAACCTAATTTGGCTGCATTTTCTATGGCTTTTTGTAAATGTTTATGACGGTAATTGAGTAGGTTTTCTGCTACCGATTCATTTTTGGTTGCCATATAAAAAGGGAAGCAATAGGCTTCGGTGTCCCAATAGGTACTACCGCCATATTTTTCGCCTGTAAATCCTTTGGGGCCTATATTAAGCAATGCGTTTTTACCGGTATAGGTTTGGTTGAGTTGGAAGATGTTGAATCGTATTCCTTGTTGGGCTTTAGTATCCCCATCAATGGATATATCTGCCACTTTCCAAATGCCATCCCAGTGTTTTTTTTGCAAATCGAGTAAGGCATCGAAGCCTTTGTTAAGTGCGTTTTGGGCAATTTGTTTCACATGGCTTTGGTGGCTTTTATGAGGTTGCTGCAGCGAGGAACAATAACCGCCCATTTTTTCAACAACTACCTCTTCATACGTTGCTAATTTAGCATCCAACACAAAAGCAATGCGCCCTGTGGTTTCCTCACAAAAATATTCTTTTGAAGGGGAAGCGTTAACATAAAAAGACACCCCTTGATAGGTACAAACGTCAAAGTCAGATTTATGTGTTTTGGTATGCAACATGGCAAAATTTACATCCCTGTTTTGACCAATATACGCCCAAAAAGGATCATCCCAATTGCTGTCTTTGTTCTTGATATTACCGTCAATATATGGGCTAACCCTAATTTGCGCAGCTTGATCATGAAGTTTGACCGTATATTTGATGCACCCCAATTCTTCTTGGAAAAGCGCTAAAAATCGTGCGGAATTGATGGTGAGTTTTATGCCTTCTGGGGTGGTAAGCGTGACCTCACGTGAATATAAGCCGCTTTGCATATCAAGCGTTCTGCTAAAATCATGTATCGTAGCTGTATTAAGATCTACCGCAACGTTATTGCAGTGTACGTCAATGCCGATCCAATTGGGTGCATTAAGTACCTTGGCAAAATACTGTGGGTATCCATTTTTCCACCAACCTACTTTGGTCTTATCTGGATAATAAACGCCTGCAACATAGCTTCCTTGAAAACTTTGGCCTGTGTACTGTTCTTCAAAATTAGCGCGATGCCCCATCGCACCGTTGCCGAGGCTAAAAATACTTTCAGCCGATTCAACATAATCTGCGTGAAACGAATCTTCTATGATTTTCCATGGGTCTGCGACAATGTGATTTACTCTCATGCTACTCCCTTAATTTTAATTTGATTTAATTGTCTCAAGGATAGGTTTTTTGCGTTGTCTAGTACCAAGTGGGCTTTCTGTAGTTCACTGGCATCGCCCAATCCAATTACTTTCATATTAGCGGTTAAAGCAGCTTCTACTCCAGCTGGGGCATCTTCTAAGACCACACAATCTTGTGGCGATACACCCATATGTTGTGCGGCCTTTAAAAAAACTTCAGGGTTGGGTTTCGATTTTGAAACATCATTCCCATCTACAATGATATCAAAAACATCCAACAGCCCAAGTTTGTTAAGGACAAAGCGTGCATTTTTACTGGCAGAGCCTAGGGAAACCAAAACGCCACTAGCTTTGAGTGCGTCAATTAAGGGCGCAATTCCAGGCAAAACATGTTCTGGCGTTAATTGATTACAAAAATTTAAATAGATTTCATTTTTTCGGTGTGCTACATCCAGCAGTTGTTCAGGCGTTGTGTGAACATTTGCCCATTGCGCTATCTTGTTTACAGAATCCATACGACTTACACCCTTTAGTTGTTCGTTGTCTTCGTGTTTGAGGGCATAATCCCATTCCGAAGCAATGGTTTTCCATGCATTATAATGAAATTGAGCCGTGTCTACAATTACGCCATCGAGGTCAAAAATGACTGCTTGGATATTATGCATGGTATCTGATGGCATTTTTTTCTGTGATTAAAAGATTACAAAACCCAGAGATAAATAGGGAGATTCCTGCTGCGACCAAAGCAAAAATAGCTGCGTCACCAAATAGGCTTGCCGCAAAATTGACCCCATTTAGGGCTGCGACTATTTGTGGTAAAACAATAAACATATTGAATACTCCCATGCTGATACCCATTTTTTCAGGATCAACTACGCTGGAGAGCATAGCATAAGGCATGGATAGTATACTACCCCAGGCAATGCCCACGCATGCGAACCAATACTTTAAATGGCTTGGGTCAGGAAACCAATACATGGCAATAAATCCAAAACCACCAATAAAAAGGGAGCCCATATGAATCATACGCCTATTAATGGTTCGCTTGGCAGTATAGAAACTTAAAAGCAAGGCAAAAGCCATAGATGAAAGGCCGTAAATACCCATATTGGAACCAACTAAGTTAGATGCCTTTTGAAAAGCAGTATTTTGGGTTTGAAATGCGGCTTCTTCAGTGGGATTTGTAAAGTCAAAGCTTACCTCAATTGGAGCAGGGGCTTGGTAAACATGTTCCGTAAGGGCTGGATTAGCCAAACTCCACATGGCAAAAAATGCAAACCAACTAAAAAACTGGATAACCCCAAGTTTAATCATCGTTTTGGGCATGGTGCGGATATAAGCAAAAACCTCACCCAAAAGATTTCCATCTTCTTTTTTCTTTTTGAATGCTGCTAAATCTTCAGGCGGATATTCCTTAGTGGTAAATACTGTATATAGGATACTA
>QXZR01000082.1:0-282 GCA_009886265.1 Flavobacteriaceae bacterium | reverse complement strand
GCCAGAAAAACAAAAGCACCAATTGAAAATGCAACTTTCACACTCATGGGGATAACACCAGCTGCAGCTGCATCACTCACGCCTAATTCAGAAACCATCCAAGGTAAATTACTGGCAATCCATGTTCCTATACCAATAATTAGGGTCTGAATTACAAATCCATAGGAACGTTGTTGGTCTGGGAGTTTATCAGCAACCAAAGCCCTAAAGGGTTCCATACTGATATTGATAGATGCATCTAAAATCCACAAACACCCCACAGCTACCCAAAGGACGGGCGAG
>QXZR01000081.1:285-3338 GCA_009886265.1 Flavobacteriaceae bacterium | reverse complement strand
AATATTTCTGCGGGGCAGAAAATGGTAAATGCGGACGCTTAAAGCCAACCGCAAGGAAAAAAGGTTTTGTGTTTTTAGACAGGTCACCAATCATGCGCAATGCTTGTGCGGCAATGGCGCCGTCAACATATGCTTCGTCTGGCGCAGGACTTGAGGAAACAGGGGGCTTATATTTGCCTTTTAGAGCCTTAGCTGCTTGGCTGCTTTTGATGTTGTTCTCTTTAAGATATGCCTTGATCTTGGCTTTAATTTCTTTGTTTTGATAAAACCCCATAACAGGCGAACCCCAATCACTAGGATAATTGAGCTGATGTGCACGCTTAAAGGGTTGTGACCAGGAGGGTGCATCAGCTTGTGCGTCAACACCACGTGGGTCAAATATTTTACCCACACCTGCAGTTGTATAGCCCATTTGTTTAAAATGTTGCGGAAGGGTAACAACATTAGGTAGCTTATCACGCATTCGGGTTTTCAAATCATAGACTTGTGTCTTGTCGGGGCGTAAGCCCGTGAGTAAACTAATACGAGATGGACTACAAATAGCTTGCTGGGTATGCGTATTGAGAAACAAACTTGACTTTCTGGCCAACAAATCCATATTGGGCGTAACGGCAAGGTTATCCCCGAAGCTGCGAATGGTTGGTTTTAAATCATCGACTGCAATAAACACCACATTAAGCGGCTTATTGTTTTGTCCAAAAACAGCACAGGAAAAAGCGATAAGAAAAAAATAAAATATGCTCCGCATTTGGGTTGCTAATTGGTTTGTTTGGTTACATGCTATCTCTTAATAATACTCTTAGTACAAAAGAGGTTATTTTCGGTGATGATTTCTATAAAATATATGCCATTTATTAGAAAGGAAAGGTCATATTCGTTTTTTTGCCCATCCCAAGACTTTATTTTTTTTCCATTGATATCATAAAGGGATACAGCACCAACTGAAACGTCTTTTTCAATATAAAATTTGTTGCTTACTGGGTTTGGATAAGTGGCTATGTTTTGGATTAGTTTTTTATTTCCAAGTGTCTGTTCAGCAACAGAAAAATTGTCAAAATAATAGGTGCCAACGTCTGCTCCACAGATAAGTTGAAACTGCATTTGTGTAGTTCCGTTTGGAACGTCAAACGAAAAATCATAGGGCGCTTGAGGATAGTCAGTTCCCAATGTTTTTTCATTAGAGACACTGTACTTAGTACCATTAAATTGATACTTGACGCGTAGCTTTATGCGTTGATTTGCTTGACTGCCCTTTGCATACACATTAAAGGTGAAGCGTTTATTATTTAGGCTTCCATTGTTTGCAACCATTACATTAGACAACAACACGCTATTTAATGCCCCGCTTTGTAAAACCTCTATTTTAGCTCCATGTGAACCACTCATGGATGCAAAAGAGGCATCTTCAAAGGTAGCTTTGCTAACATTATTCCCTGGCATTAAAGACCAATTGTTACTATAGCCACACTCAAAATCAATATTTTTTAAAACATAGGTGTCGTTACAACTCCTAGCTACGTAAGGGTTTAGTAAAGCATCTTTTACATCTCCTACCCATATACTACTTTCAACTACAGTGCTTGGCGTGGTTGTTTTTGGAGTAAAGCTTTCTATTGAGAAAAAATCCATGTCGTAGACGGTTAGTCCACTGTCTTTTCGTAAGTGAATCGTTTTTGAACCTTTACCGCCGTCATCCCACGCTGAAAAGGCAAAGCCTCTGTCTATAGCGGCGTTGGCCAGATATCCATGAAAATCAACTCTAGAATTTGGATCAGGTCCACCATCAGCATAGCCCGTGCCATTTGGGGAATTATTGGCCGTAACTAGGTGTAAATCTCCTGTTTGATAACTGAAGCCATAGGCATTATCAGCGCCAAACTCTCCCAAGAAAACAGCTACAGGTGGGTTAAAACCATTTGCCCAATTTTGAACCACGTCAAACTCATTATCAACCGTGTTTTTGTCTGTATTGGAGCCCCAACTGTTGTCATTAAAGCGGTAATCACTTGACTTGGTAAATTGAAAAGGTCGATAATAATGATATGTAGCTATTAAATAATCGTCGTTGTTTATGATTTGACTACCAATTGTGGTAATGGCTTCATAACTATTCTTGGTGCCCCCTGTGATGATTATTTTTCGTGTAGTATTGTTGCCGCCCGAAGCCCTAACAATAGAGATGACTTCGCTATTAATCTCATTCATATCTGCTTCTGAAATATGAAAATACGGCTCATTGATGACTTCAAAAACGAGGTCATCACTGTAGTTCTTAAACCGATTTGAAATTTGCTCCCAAATGGCATAAAACTTCGCCAAATCTGCAGCTCTTTTTGCCGAAGTTGGGTGTGTATATTCCGATTCATCTGCGTCAAACGTATAGATGAATTCAGATTTGAGTGTAGCGCCGTGAAAATCAAGAATAACAATAAGGTTATTATCTAAGCCCCATTGAATGACTTGTTCAATTCGGTTTAGATATGTGGTACTCACTATATAATCGGAGCGTGATCCTGTAAAGTTGGTACTAGCATTTACGCTATATCCAGCGTTACTGCCTGAGGTTCTTGTACCAAAAAAATCCATAGGAATACGCACATTGGTAAAACCTGCATTTGCAACATCAATAAAGTATTGTTCTGTGGCTGCACCCGCCCAATTTCCCTCAATGGGTGCGCTAAGCACATTACCCAAATTGATTCCGCGTCCCATCTTTGTTACCAGCTCTTGAGATGTCTGTTGGGCGCTTAAAAAACCTGCAACTAAAACTAGAAGCAGGTTTTTAAAATTGGTTATTGAAGTGTATAAAATGTTACTTGTTTTCGGCATTTTTTCTCGCCTCATTGCTTAAGTTCATCATTTTTCTAGCGTCTTTAGCTCCAAACTCAGCAGCTAACTTTTCTTGAGCATTCTTGTACTCAGATTTATAGACTGCTTGTTTGTCAGCTTGTGCAGTTAGATTTTGCGATTTAATTGTCGCATTCGAATTGTATATACGAGCAAGCATAACGTCGTAAACAAATTGCTGTTGCGTTTCGTTTAACTCCATTTTT
>QXZR01000081.1:0-275 GCA_009886265.1 Flavobacteriaceae bacterium | reverse complement strand
GAAATTTGGTGTAGTCTTGCGCATTTGCTGCAAAACAAAAAGAAAGAAAAAATATTGAGAAAATGATTTTTTTCATTTTTTATTTATTTAAAAAGGGGGGTGAAATTTACTCACCCCCCTATGGGTTAAAATTTATTTTTTTATGATTTTGATTGCCTCTAGTTGATTAGAGCGTGCAAAATATAAACCAGTTTTAAGTTCACTGATATCTAGTTGTTGGCTTTCTGACTCAACTTGGAAAGATTTTACTTTTTTTCCAACAACGTCGAACAAGT
>QXZR01000080.1 GCA_009886265.1 Flavobacteriaceae bacterium | reverse complement strand
GTAAAGTTAATAAAAATTGGCATATTACTTGCCGGTAGGCGCCTAAACTTCGGGCAGGCCAACAAGTCTTTATTAAAAATAACCAGTACCTGAGCATGTCGAACGCCCCCTGAGCTTGTCGAATGGGGGGGAGGTGCTTTTATATTTAAGCATTTGTTCGAAACAAAACCAAAAATATTTAGAATATCCACGATTAGGATGTTTCAACAATTCCCCTTCTTAATTGTTAATTTCTTTGTTTGGTCGTGCTTTAATTTTATAGGTTGATGCTTTAAATTAGCAAACCATGGCCCAAACCCAATACAACGAAGATAATATACGATCCCTCGATTGGAAGGAGCATATCCGTATGCGTCCTGGGATGTATATTGGAAAGCTTGGTGATGGCTCCTCACCAGATGACGGCATCTATATTTTACTTAAAGAAGTACTCGACAACAGCATAGATGAGTTTGTGATGGGCGCTGGAAAAACCATTGAAATCACCATTAAGGACGGCAAGGTAGGCGTGCGTGATTACGGACGTGGCATACCGCTAGGTAAGGTCGTAGATGTGGTTTCCAAAATGAACACGGGAGGTAAGTACGATAGTCGCGCCTTTAAAAAATCTGTTGGACTAAACGGCGTAGGAACAAAGGCAGTTAACGCACTCTCCAATGAGTTTACGGTTTATTCCATCCGTGAAGGTCAGATGAAGCAAGCACGCTTCAACCAAGGTAATCTTGAAGAAGAAACTGAGGTTCTTTCGTCTTCAAAGCGCAATGGAACCCAAGTTTACTTTATTCCAGACGACAGCATCTTTAAAAAATACCGCTACCGCCATGAGTACGTAGCTAAGATGCTCAAATACTATGTTTACCTAAATCCGGGCTTGACCATCGTATTCAATGGTGAAAAGTTTGTTTCACAAAACGGACTAAAAGACTTACTTGAAGACAACAACAACACCGAGGACTTTCTCTATCCAGTTGTGCATCTCAAAGGAGACGATATTGAAGTGGCCATTACGCACAGCAAAACCCAATACAACGAAGAATACCATTCTTTTGTAAACGGGCAGCACACCACTCAAGGAGGAACCCACCAAACCGCTTTTAGAGAGGCTTTGGTCAAAACCATCAGAGAGTATTACGGCAAGCAGTACGACGCGTCTGACATTCGTAAATCCATCATATCTGCCATCAGTATTAAGGTAATGGAACCTGTGTTTGAATCTCAAACCAAAACCAAGTTGGGCTCAACGGAAATGGGGGGCAACTTGCCTACGGTACGTACTTATATCAATGATTTTGTCGGCAAACAATTGGATAATTTCTTACACAAAAATCCACCTACTGCCGAGGCACTACAACGCAAAATACTGCAAGCCGAAAAAGAGCGAAAAGAGTTGTCTGGTATTCGTAAGTTGGCGCGTGATCGAGCTAAAAAAGCCAGCCTTCACAACAAAAAACTTAGAGATTGCCGTGTGCATTTGGGCGATATCAAAAAGGATAGACGTTTGGATTCCACCTTGTTTATTACAGAAGGAGATTCGGCGAGTGGTTCCATTACCAAATCTAGGGATGTTAACACACAGGCGGTATTTAGTCTTCGTGGGAAACCCTTGAACTCCTATGGGATGTCCAAGAAAATTGTTTACGAAAATGAGGAGTTTAACCTCTTACAAGCAGCACTCAACATTGAGGAAAGCATGGAAGATTTGCGCTATAACAATATCGTAATTGCCACCGATGCCGATGTTGATGGTATGCACATTAGGCTATTATTGATAACGTTCTTTTTGCAATTTTTCCCAGAGCTCATCAAAGATGGTCATCTGTATATTTTACAAACACCTCTTTTTAGGGTGCGTAACAAAAAGAAAACCATCTACTGTTATTCCGAGCAAGAGCGTGTAAATGCACTTGAAGAATTGGGCAAACAAGCAGAGATTACTCGATTTAAGGGATTGGGGGAGATTTCTCCAGATGAATTTAAACACTTTATCGGTGATGATATCCGCCTAGACCCCGTTATGTTAGACAAAAACATGACCATAGACGAATTGTTATCGTTCTATATGGGTAAGAATACACCCAAAAGACAGGAGTTTATCATCGATAACCTTAAAGTGGAGCTAGATAAAGTAGAATCATGAACGAGGAATTAGAACATAATCCCGACGATCAGCTTATTCGGGTAACGGGTATGTACAAGGACTGGTTCCTTGACTATGCTTCTTATGTGATTTTGGAGCGTGCCGTTCCTGCGATTGAAGATGGGTTTAAGCCCGTTCAACGTCGTATTCTGCATTCCATGAAGGACCTAGACGATGGGCGCTACAACAAAGTAGCTAACATTGTTGGACATACCATGCAATACCACCCACACGGTGATGCGTCTATTGCAGATGCCATGGTACAAATTGGTCAGAAAGACCTGTTGATTGACATGCAAGGAAACTGGGGAAATATCCTCACTGGAGATTCTGCAGCAGCTTCGCGATATATTGAAGCAAGACTATCAAAATTTGCTTTGGAAGTGGTCTATAGCCCAAAGGTTACCCAATGGCAACTCTCGTATGATGGCCGTAAAAAGGAACCCATTTCACTGCCAGTGAAGTTTCCAATGCTCTTGGCGCAAGGGGGCGAAGGGATTGCCGTTGGATTGTCAACCAAAATACTGCCACACAACTTTAACGAGCTTATAGATGCCTCTGTAAAACACCTACAAGGCAAAAGGTTCACTATCGTGCCTGATTTCCCTACGGGAGGCGTGATGGATGCAGACAACTATAACGACGGTCTTAGGGGCGGTAAAATACGTGTACGTGCACGCATTGCGCAAGTTGACAAGCAAACCCTTATCATTAACGAGATTCCATTTTCTACAACCACATCTTCGCTTATTGATTCCATTCTAAAGGCAAATGAGAAAGGGAAAATCAAAATCAAAAAGATTGAAGACAACACAGCGGCGGATGTTGAAATAAAAATACAACTACCCCCCAATGTGTCGCCTGACAAAACCATAGATGCATTGTTTGCCTTTACGGCTTGTGAAACGTCTATATCGCCTTTGGGCTGCGTGATTGAAAACAACAAACCCAATTTTATTGGGGTTTCGGAAATGCTACGCCGCTCCACCGATCACACTTTAGACTTGTTGAGAGCAGAACTTGAAGTAAAGCAAGACGAACTTGAAGCACAATGGCATTTTGCATCCCTAGAGCGTATTTTTATAGAAAAGCGCATCTACCGTGATATTGAGGAAGTGGAGACATGGGAAGGCGTTCTTACTGCCATTCACAGTGGACTAGCACCTTATGCCGTAAACCTAAAACGTGCCGTTACCGATGATGATGTGGTGCGACTTACCGAAATACGCATCAAGCGTATCTCAAAATTTGATTTGGATAAGGCGCAACAAAAAATAGAAGCTCTTGAAGCAGAACTAGACGAAGTGCGCTACCATTTGGCTCATATTGTTGAATTTGCCATTGATTACTTCAAAAGGCTTAAAAAGACTTACGGGGCTGGTAAAGAAAGAAAAACAGAACTAAGTGTATTTGCCGATGTAGATGCACGTAAGGTCGTTATGCGCAATACCAAGCTCTATGTAAGCCGGGAAGAAGGTTTTGTGGGCACTTCCTTGCGTCGTGAAGAATACGTAACGGATTGTGCCGATATCGATGATGTTATTGTCTTTACGGCAGATGGAAAAATGATGGTTACCAAGGTGGAAAGCAAGACTTTTGTTGGCAAAAACATCATCCACGTGGCTGTTTTCAAAAAGAAAGACAAACGCACCATCTACAACATGATTTACCAAGATGGTAAAGGGGGTACTTCCTATATCAAACGTTTTGCGGTTACTGGCGTAACCAGAGATAAACACTACGATCTTACCAACGGAAGTCCGCAGTCAAAGGTGCATTACTTCTCTGCCAATCCAAATGGCGAAGCAGAGATTGTTACCATTCACTTGCGACACAGCGGTTCAATCAAAAAACTAAAATGGGATCTGGACTTTGCAGACCTTGTCGTAAAGGGCAGAGGAGTACGTGGTAACACGGTGACCAAATATGCTTTAAAACGTGTAGACCTCAAAGAAGAAGGGGTGTCAACCCTCAAACCCCGTGATATCTGGTTTGACGAAACCGTACAACGACTCAATGCCGACGAACGCGGGCGTTTACTCGGCGCATTCAGAGGCGAAGACCGCCTACTAATTGTGACAAAATCAGGGAAGGTAAAAACACAAATTCCAGATTTGGGTATGCATTTCCCACCCGATATGTTGGTATTAGAAAAATGGGCGCCTAAAAAACCGCTGTCAGCGGTTTATCACGATGGTATCAAAGACAAATATTTTGGTAAGCGTTTTTTGATAGAAGCAGCAGACAAAGAAGAAGTATTTATTAAAGAAGGCAATAAGATCGAACTAATATGGTTTTCAACATATTGGCGACCCGTATGTACCCTTCAGTTTATTAAGCCAAGAGGTGGCGAGGCCAAACCACCACAACAAGTATCGTTTGAAGATTTTATATCGCCTAAAGGAATCAAGGCCATGGGCAACCAGTTGACAACTGAAAAATTAAAACGCATCGAAGCGAACGATCCATTGCCGTATACGCCAGAACCCGAAGTTGAAACTGCAGAAATTGAAACAGTAGTAGAAGAGGTGGAACCGCCAACAGATGACGATGAAGGTCAAATTACTCTAGACCTGTAGCACTAGTCTTTCTTCTTGCGAAAGCGCATGTTTAAAAACTCCACTACCAACGAAAAAGCAATGGCAAAGTACAGATAGCCTTTGGGAATATTTCCAATGTTTTGCCCCATAACTTGCATATCGGCCAAATGCGCGCCTTCTGCAATAAGCATAAAGCCAATCAAAATAAGGAACGAAAGGGCTAAAATCTGTAAAGACGGATGTTTGTGCACAAAACGGGTGACGGGATGTGCAAATATCATCATCGCTAATATGGAAATCACAACCGCAATAATCATAATCCAAAGTGCACCGTTAATGCCGCTTGTCATACCAACAGCCGTTAATATAGAATCTACAGAGAAAACAGCATCAATAAGAATGATTTGAAGCAATATGCGCCCCATGGTATTGGCTGCTTTATTTGCTACTTCTTTGTCTTTTTCTCCAGCGTGATCAATTTTTTCATGTATCTCCTTGGTACTTTTGTAGAGTAAGAACAAACCTCCTGCAAATAACACCAGCGATTGCCCATTGATTTCAGCACTTAATTGGGTTGTGTCTATCGAGAAAAGGCTATTTTTCATGGCAATGACCCAAGTGATGGTAAACAGTAGGATAATACGAAGCACTAGGGCCAACACGAGTCCAATATTGGTTGCTCTTGCGCGCTTTCCTTCTGGTAGCTTGCCAACTACGATGGAAATGAATACGATATTATCAATTCCCAAGATAATTTCGAGAAATGTCAGGGTAAGCAATGCCGATAAGGCCTCTGGGGTGAAAAGAAAGTCCATTAGTCGCTTATTTTGGTAACAGTACCACGTTGTTTGTTTTTGGTGTCTCCAACCAGGTTATACTCAAACGTATAGGTGTTTGACGTAGTGGTTAAAATCTTCATATGCACAGATTTTGAGTCTTGGTAGGAGAGGGGACGTAGCTTTTTTACGATGCATTCGCAGTCATTTAGCCAACGTACACTGGAGCTGTCCACACGATTGAGGTAATAATCTACTTCTATACTGTCTGTTCTGACAAACTGCGTGGTAAGCGTATCTCCGAGAACTATCGAAGTAAAACGGAATTTTCCTATTTTAAATTCAGTACAATTACGCTCAGGACTGAAACAAGAAACACAGAAAAGCAATAGGGTAGTGACAAAAACATTCCTCATGCTTCAAAAATATCAATTTTTATTGAGGTAGGTACTGGAAGTACCGTCGTTATAACACACAATTATACGCTCAACCTGCTTTGAGGTGGTTGATTTATGAATTATATCTTCTGAGGGAGTACTTTTTGGTACTGGAATTTCAGCAGGTTTCACCTCCTCTTGAAGATCTGTAGCGATGTCTTCATAATTTCTTACCGGCGTGACAACTGCATTTTTGGATTTAATACCCTTGAGGAGCCATTCAACCGAAACGCTAGGGTAGGCGTGGAGTATTTTAAGAATAAAGTCTAAGCTAGGCTTATTGCGTTCAGAAAGGATGTGTGAAATGGAAGAACGCTGTACACCAATAGTGTCGGCAAAAGCGGCTGCGCTCAACTCATTGTCGTGCATCAGTTGTTTAATTCGTTCAACAATACCCATGGTTACAATTGTAAAATATTAATATTAATCTAATGATATCATCAAATATATAAAATAATATGGCTACACAAAAACCGAAGTGTTACTTTATATTATTGTTTCAACCTACTTATTTACAGTGATTTAAATAGTATTTATATATATTGAATTACTTTTGTAACAATTTAAAGGGTTTTAGCAGCTATTTTGTTTACAATAATAAATTAATCTAGTTTACAATTGGAAACTAATAAGCGTTTACATTTGCAAACATGATTTCATTTCTAACACAACAGTCTGAACTAAAAAGCCAAATTTTGGAGGGGCGCTACATTACGTATCCAAAAATTGAAAGCTTGCTTAACGATTTTAATCACAAGCAAGTTGGCACTAGCGCAAAAGGACTGCCTGTACATGTACTTACAATGGGAAATGGCCCTATCAAGGTGCTGATGTGGTCGCAAATGCACGGAAATGAATCTACCAGTACCAAAGGGATTATGGATGTGCTGTATTTTCTTAAAGCCAATCCAAGGCTTTTAACACCCTTTACCATACAATTGATTCCAATGCTTAATCCTGATGGAGCAGCAGCTTATACTCGGGTTAATGCCAACGCTATTGACTTAAACAGGGATGCGCAGCAACAATCCCAGCCCGAAACCCTTACTTTGTTTAAGGTATACGACGCTTTTCAACCTGATTATTGCTTTAATCTGCATGATCAACGTACCATATTTGGGGTTGACGATAATCCATGCATGTTGTCTTATTTGTCTCCAGCTGCCGATGCAGACAAATCAATAACCAAAGCACGTGAACAGGCGATGGGGATTATTGGCCACATGAACGAACAACTACAGCAACACATACCTAATCAGGTTGGGCGTTATGACGATACCTACAATCCCAACTGCGTTGGCGATTGTTTTCAAGCAAAAGGAACGCCTACCATTTTGTTTGAGTGTGGGCATTCTGGACAAGATTACGCAAGGGCAACAACACGAAAGTGGTTTGGCTTTTCTGTTGTAGCGGCTTTAAATTGCATTGCAAACAACGTATTTAAACCTAAGGCTTATGACAGCATTCCAGAAGTTGAAAAGTCATATGTCGATATTTTAATACATCATGTGCCATACCAAGTCACCCAAATAAGTTTGGCGGTACAGTATCAAGAAAAATTAATTTCAGAAAAGATAACTTTTGAGCCCACCCTGCACAGCAAGGGTGATTTATCACAGCTTAACGCACACAAAATCATTGACTTAAACAAATATAAAACCGTTAATTTTGATACTTCAGATGATACTGCTGCCGTAAGAAAACTGTTAAAATTGTTAGATTTAACACATTATTCACATTGATTTATCGAAATAACAACACAATATTCAATGTTTTTTTGTTTTCTTTGCAAAAAAAACAATCATGCTGAAATTTAAACTAGACGAAATTGATCATCAAATACTTGATATTTTAATTGACAATATGCGTACGCCTTTCACTGACATTGCCAAAAGACTGTTAATCTCTGCTGGTACAGTTCATGTTCGTGTTCGCAAAATGGAAGAGGCTGGAATAATTAAAGGATCTTCGCTGACACTAGATTATAACAAAATGGGCTATTCTTTTATAGCTTATGTTGGTATTTATCTTGAGAAGACGCACCAAACGAAATACGTATTGGAGCGATTGCACGAAATTCCTTTTGTAACAGTTGCACACATCACAACAGGTAAGTTCAACATTTACTGTAAGGTTCGTGCGCGCAGTACAGAACACGCCAAAGAGATTATTTTTAAAATTGATGATATAGATGGTATCCTACGTACAGAGACCATGATTTCTCTTGAAGAGAGCATCAACGACAAAAAGAGATTGATGCATACTATTTTTAATGACCTTTAAAATCAACTTGTGAACCCACGCACAAAACTTGAGCGTTACGAACAAAACGTGCTCTCCAAATTCAAACTATACGACAGTATATTTTCTACCTTACCCTATTCTAAAATAACCAACACGGCAACGCTTTTACCGCTGTTTGCCGATTCTTGTGTTGAAGGCTATGAGCAGGGGCTTGACCCCAAGGCTATTGTTGAAGGCTTCTTTGATCGTTATTTTCCTGATTATTCAGATAAGGCGCAAATAGATTTGCTCTTCCGTTTTATTCAATTTATTGAAAGACGTGTAGTGCTTTTTGACGCTGTTGAAGATGCTGCTTTTGCGCATGTCAACAACATGAGTGGTGTAGGTACAATTCGTAACCTTAAGGAAGAAGCGCAATCAAAGCAGAAATCAAAAGAACTTAAGGCGCTGCTTCAGGACATTAATGTGCGTCCAGTGCTTACAGCACACCCCACACAGTTCTATCCTGGCGCTGTATTGGGTATTATTACAGATTTAGGCAAATGCATCCAAGAGAACGATTCGCAAGAAATCAAACTTTTGTTGGCGCAATTGGGACGAACGCCTTTCTTTAAAAAGAAAAAACCAACCCCACTAGACGAAGCCCGAAGCTTGATATGGTATCTCTCAAATGTATTCTATCCTGCTATTGGCGAAATTCAGGCCTATGTGCAACGTCATATTTTCAAAGACGAGCCATTGACGGGACAAACCGTTAAGCTTGGTTTTTGGCCTGGCGGTGACCGCGATGGAAATCCATTTGTAACCACTAAAATTACCCGTAAGACAGCGCAATTACTTCGTAGTAGCATTATTCGGAACTATTACCGAGACGTTCGCACACTACGCAGAAGATTAACTTTTGCCGGAGTAGAAGAGGCCGTTTTAGAAGTTGAGAAAAAACTATACGATAGCATTTTTGCACTAGATAAGGCACCAGCCATAAGTCTTGAAGACCTAAAAGCAAGCCTAGAATCCATACTTGTTACGATTGAAGAGGAATATCACGGTTTGTTTGCCAATGAATTACGTGATTTCATTGCAAAGGTCAATGTGTTTGGTTATCACTTTGCCAGCTTAGACATTAGACAAGACTCTCGTGTTCATCACGATGCCTTTTTAACGCTTTTAGAGCAAACAAATAAAACTGGTGTTACAAATGCTGGTTTTGATTATGCAAACGCTACAGAAGATGCGCGTATTGATTTCCTTACTTCATTAACCGGCGATGTAGATCCAGATAGCTTTGAAGACGAAACCGTACGCAAAGCCTTAGGATCTATTCGTGCCATGCGTGAAATTCAACAAACCAACGGTGAGGCTGGCTGTAACCGCTATATTATCAGTAACAACCAAACCGCACAAAACATATTTGAGGTTTTTGCCATGATTCGTTTGAGTGATTGGGAAACACCTAGTGTCGATGTAGTTCCATTGTTTGAAACCATACCTGATTTGGAAGTAGCTGTTTCTGTTATGGATAAGGTATACGGAAACCCCGTATATCGCGAGCATTTGACTAGAAGGGGAGACAAACAAACCATCATGCTTGGTTTCTCTGATGGAACCAAAGATGGAGGCTACTTGATGGCCAACTGGAGTATTTTTAAAGCCAAAGAAGAGCTGACAGCTATTTCTCGTAAATACGGTATCAATGTTGCCTTTTTTGATGGTCGTGGTGGCCCACCGGCACGTGGCGGTGGTAATACACACCAGTTCTACGCATCTATGGGCAATAGCGTTGAAGCAGATGAAATACAACTCACCGTACAAGGACAAACCATCAGTTCCAATTTTGGCACTTTTGATACCTGTCGCTATAACCTAGAACAACTCTTAAGCTCTGGTATTTCCAATCGCTTGTTTGCATCGGATTCATCCGTTTTAAACGACGAAGACAGAAAAACCATGACACAACTTGCTGAAGTTAGTTACGAGGCCTACAAGAATTTTAAAGCACATCCTAAGTTTTTGTCTTACTTGGAGCACATGAGTACACTTCAATACTACGCCAAAACTAATATTGGGTCACGTCCATCTAAGCGTAAATCTAGCAAATCATTGGATTTTTCTGCATTGCGCGCCATACCCTTTGTGGGCAGCTGGAGCCAGTTGAAGCAAAATGTACCTGGATTTTTTGGTGTGGGTACTGCCTTGGAAAGCCTAGATAATGTAGGAGATTTTGATAAAGCAAAGCAATTGTATAACAACAATGCCTTCTTTAGAACCTTGATATCAAATTCCATGATGAGTTTGCAAAAATCCTTTTTCAAATTAACGGCTTATATGGAGAAAGATCCTGAATACGGCGCCTTTTGGAAATTGATTTATGAGGAATATCTGCGTTCAAAGGACTACATCCTCAAACTAACAGAAATGGACAGTCTCATGGAGGATCAGCCGGAAGGAAAGGCTTCTATTCACATACGTGAGGAGATTGTACAACCCTTGCTAACCATTCAACAGTATGCCTTGTTGACCATTCAAAACAGTAAACTGAGTGCAATAGAGCGTGATGTAATGGAGAAAATGGTTACGCGTTCGTTGTTTGGAAATATCAACGCAAGTAGAAATTCTGCCTAATTCTGATAGAAATCAAAAGCTTCAAGGATAAGTTCCTCTGAAGCTGATTGGTTCCAAACAGGTTCACCTATAGATTTCAAAAGCACAAATAGCACATTGCCATTTTCGTTTTTCTTATCGTGTGTAAGCATTTTTATTACTTCTGTAATTGTTTCATTGTCAAAAGAAACCTTAGGGTAAATACCATTAAAAACACGTTTAATTTTACGTGCCTCATCTAGTGACAGCCCTGATACCTTAACAGAGAGAAAAGCTTCCAATATCATCCCAATTGCAATGGCTTCGCCGTGCAGCAATCTGGTTTTGTTCTGAGCTGTTAAAAAATGGGATTCTACAGCATGACCGAGGGTATGACCAAAGTTTAAAATCTTACGTAATCCTTGCTCGTCAATATCCTCAGAGACTACTTTAGCCTTAACCCCAACAGAGTGATGTATGTGCGGTAGTATCGCCTCTTTGTCTAAAAAACAACTTAGTGCTTCAAAATAAGCAGGCTCTTGAATAAGTCCATGTTTGAGCATTTCGGCATAGCCACTTCGGTATTCTGAATCGGGTAAGGTTCCCAAGAAATCGGTATCAACAAGTACCATTTTAGGCTCTCTAATAATACCCACTTGATTTTTAAGTGCACCCAAGTCAATTCCCGTTTTACCGCCAACAGAAGCATCTACCATCGCTAGCAATGAAGTAGGGATATTGATAAAGTCAATGCCACGTTTAAAGGTACATGCGACAAACCCCCCTAAATCGGTAACTACACCACCACCAATGTTGATAAGTAAGCTTTTTCGATCGGCCCCCATTTCAGATAGGCTATCCCAAAGCGAAACGCAGCTTTGAATGTGTTTGTTTTCTTCACCTGCTTGCATTTCAAGCGTCTTGTATTCGAATTGAATCTTGGTGTTGGCGTATGGCAAACAATGCAAGCTGGTATTGTTGTCTGTCAACACAAAAACATCGGAGTAAGCATTGGCATTAACACAACTATTGAGTGCATCCCAACAATCCGATCCAAAAATAACTTCACTATGTTTTGTCTTGACAACCATATCAGTTGGCGAAAGTACTGCCTTTTTGGTTTATTTTCCTAATTTTGAGAAGTACTTGATGTTTTAAATAATCATTATTTGCACCATATATTACCTCAATATCCGCACAAATCTACCCGAGAGTTAAGGGCTTCGCTCTTTTTGTTCCGTTTACTTTCGAGGCGTTTTGTTGTGCGCACTTCTCTATACGTATGGCGCTTTTTACAAAGCATTCGCTTCCCTATGAAACACCTTATTGGTTTTACAGGTTATGAGCAGTTTTGTGCAGGACAAGATGTTACTTCTTGTGCATCCATGACAGAAAAACTTGCGCAATACAAGGTCTACAGCGTATTGGACTACGCCAACGAACACGCAACATCAGCAATCGATTACGACCACAATGCCGCAGTTGTCTTAGAAACCATAGAAGCGGCTAAAAATAATAGTGCATACCCGTTTGCAGTAGTCAAGCCCAGTGCCATAGGCTTCTTTAAATTATACCAAAAAATGGGGGCGGGGCATAAGCTTACAACAAGTGAACAGCTTATTTGGACTGCCATGCAACAGCGTTTTGAGCAATTGGCAGCTGCAGCAGCTCAAGCAGCTGTTGTATTGATGATTGATGCGGAAGAAAGCTGGATACAAGATGGCGTGGACCTATTGGTATTGCCTTTGCTTGTGAAATATAACTGCGATAAAATTGTTGTTGCCTTAACCATTCAATTGTATTTAAAAGACAGAAACCTCGTTTTTAAACGCCTTTTGAAAGATGCTGATGAAAAGGGATATGTGTTGGGTGTAAAACTCGTCAGAGGTGCTTATATGGAAAAAGAACGCAGCAGGGCTGCAGCATTAAAAATAAGTGCCCCCGTCTGCGAAACCAAAGATGCAACGGATGTTCAATACAGAGATGCCTTGCAAAACGCCATGCAAGTCTTAAACAGGCATTTCTGCATCGTGGCTACACACAACCAATCGGATATCAATTGGGTGGTTGACTACTGTTTTAAAAACAATATTCCATTAGGGAATGCCAATCTATGGTTTAGTCAACTGTATGGCATGCGAGATTATATTTCCTTTTCTCTTGCAGAACAAGGCGCCAATGTCTTTAAATATGTGCCCTTTGGACCTTTGGAGCAGGCCGTACCATATTTGATTAGACGCGCTCTAGAGAACAGCGCTATGAAATCGCAGACACTACAAGAATGTATGATGTTAAAAAAAGAACTGCAGCGCAGAAAAATCAACGGCTAAAGTAGGCCGTATCTGTACATTTTTTGATTGAAAATACCTTGTCATCAATTTCCATGATATAAACATTGCAAGAATCTTTGCCAATGTTACTCTCGCTAAAATCCACGGTTGTTCGAGCAAACCATTGCAAGGTGTCTTGGATGAGGTAGAAGTCGTTTTCAAACACCCATTCCTTCTTTTGAATATCACTTTTAACCCGTGCTGATGGACTGTAGTTACACTGTGTTCTTTTTCCATTAAAAAAGAAAAACAAAAATATGAGTCCAACTGAAAAGCCGCCCAAATAATAACCCAATCTCTTTATAAAGCTCATATGAATGAAATTTTTCTAGTACTGTCGTTTAAATTATTCAATGTTATGGTGTGATGCGGCTGTGTTATGAGTGTCGTGGCTATTTCTGGCCATTCGATAAAGCAGTAATCTCCGCTGTGCAGGTATTCTTCAAATCCGAATTGTTGCAATTCCTCTGAATTTTCAATGCGATATAAATCCAAATGGAAGGCTTTAGCATTTGCTATGTTGAGCTCGTTTACTATTCCGAAAGTAGGGCTTGAAACTTCTTCATTGCTTCCCAATTGTTTGACTATTGCCTTTACGAGCGTTGTTTTGCCTGCACCCAAATCTCCTTTGAGTAAAATAATTTTATACTCAAATGCAGCAACAAGCGATTCAGCGATTGCATCTATTTGATTTAAATTATAATCTTTTACCATAAAGCAAAAGTAAACTACTTGGGAGAAAACACCGCAAAAGGAATGCACATCTCTTCAAGAGAAATTCCGCCGTGTTGGTAGGTGTTGCGAAAATGTTTTACAAAGTGATGGTAGCGAGTAGGATAAATCAGGTAGTAGTGTTCTTTGGCAAACGCAAAAGAACTACTCATGTTGATGGAAGGCAGGCCAAAACTTTTGGGGTCAGAAACCATCATTACATGCTTATCATCTGTTTTAAGACGTCGTCCTGTTTTATAGCGAATATTTGTACTGGATTCACGATCGCCAATAATTTTAGCAGGCTGCTCCACATTTATGGTGCCGTGATCTGTGGTAATAATAAGTTGATAGCCTTTTTGCTGTGCTGTTTTAATGATGTCTAGCAACAGGCTGTTTTGAAACCAGCTCTTAGTAAGCGAACGATACGCCTTATCGGAATTTGCCAGTTCTTTAATTACATCCATCTCCGTTTTGGCGTGTGAAATCATGTCAACAAAATTATAAACAACTACTTGAAGACCATCTGCGGGATCTGCCTTAAGCGTATCTAAAAACTTACGGGCTTCATGGGGTTTGTTTATTTTGGTGTAGGCGTGTTTAATATTTACCCCTAAACGATCCAATTGAGCACCCAAAAATTCGTGCTCATGCATGTTTTTACCCCCTTCATCGATGTCATTTTTCCACCATTGTGGATATTTTGTTTCCATTTCAGCAGGCAATAGTCCAGCAAAAAAAGCATTGCGTGCATACTGAGTAGCGGTAGGGAGTATGCTGAAATATGAGGTTTCCATTTCTGTTTTGTAGTATGGCGCAATAATGGGGGATATGGAAATAAACTGATCGTATCGCAGGTTATCAATCATAAGCAATAGCGTAGGCGTGTTCTTTAGCTTGGGTGCAACCAGTTTTTTAAATACTTGATTTGAAAAAAGCTTTTCTTCATTGTCATCAAACAGCAAATCGGCATAATGCTTCTCAACAAAGCGTGAGAAAGCAATGTTAGCTTCTGTTTTTTGATAGGTAAATATTTCTTTGAGTTCTGGTGAATCAATACTGTCGATTTCCATTTCCCAATACAAGATTTTTTGATACACATCACTCCAACTGTTAAGCGATTCCGCTTGCATTAGATCTGTGCTTAATTGCCTAAACGATTGCTGATAAGTGGTAATTGTTTTTTCGGTCACTAGTTTACTGGCGTCCAAATTCTTTTTCAGTGAAAGTAAAATTTGATTTGGATTTACAGGCTTAATAAGGTAGTCGGCTATTTTAGCACCAATAGCTTCCTCCATGATGTTCTCTTCTTCACTTTTGGTAATCATGATGACAGGTAGCCTAGGTTGATCTTGCTTAATTTCACTCAACACCTCAATGCCAGACATGCCAGGCATGTTTTCGTCCAATAAAACGATGTTAAAATTTGTGTCTTTTAAGAGAGCTATGGCGTCTTGACCACTGTGTGCTTTTGTAATATTATAGCCCTTTTGGCTAAGGAAAAGAATGTGGGCTTCTAACAAATCTATCTCATCGTCAATCCACAAAAGTTCAATCGGCTGCATATATGTATCTTTGTACGTAATTTTTTCTAAAGTGAAACTCACTCAATACAACGACCCAATTTACGGTTTTATTACAATCCCAACTCCGTTTATTGGCAAACTTATCAATCATCCATATGTGCAACGCTTGCGCAGGATAAAACAGATGGGCTTATCATTTTTGGTATTCCCCTCAACAGAGCACACCCGTTTTCAACACGCTTTGGGCGCCATGCATTTGGCCACCAAAGCAGTTGCAAGCCTTCGTAAGCAAGGCGTTCAGATAAATGACAGCGAAGCCGAGGCGCTTTACGCAGCGCTGCTTCTACACGACCTTGGCCACGGTCCGTTTTCACATGCCCTTGAGCATACCTTCTTACCTGACACAGCACATGAAAAAATGTCTTTGGCACTGATGCATGACATGAATCGTGAATTTGGAGGTAAGCTTGATTTAACCATTCAAATGTTTACCAATACATACGCACGTGGTTTTTTTAACCAACTTATTTCCTCACATATTGACTTGGACAGATTGGACTATTTAAAGCGAGACAGTTTTTATTCTGGGGTTACAGAAGGTAATATCAACTCTGAGCGCTTGATTACCATGATGACGGTTAAGGAGGATATGCTAGTCTTTTTTACCAAGGCCATTCACTCCATTGAAAAGTTTTTACTCGCCCGACGCATGATGTATTGGTCGGTTTATTTACACAAAACAAGCTTTGTTGCAGAAGAGTTGTTGATTCGCTTTTTTAAACGTTTTGACCAGTTGGACAAGGCAACTAAGAGTTCTTTGGGCACAGTTGCCTTGGCAGGTCTTACTAACAATAAGACAGCAGAATTGGAAGATAAAATCAATCATTTCACACAATTAGACGACAACGATATTTGGGTTACGCTTAAGGCTGCTAGTAGCTGTGACGATGCCATTTTAGTCGCACTTGCAAATATGATTTTAAACCGTGATTTACTTAAAATTCAAATTGACAACCAACCCATTGATAAAACTAAGCTGGCAGACAAACAACAATTTTTTATGGAAAAACTAGGTTTGTCGGCAACGGCCATTGACTACTTTGTTTTTTCTGGGAGCCTAAGCACGCAGGGCTATAATTTAGACGAACAACCCATCAAATTGTGTTCTCTCGATGGAGCACTAACTTTATTTGATGCGTCATCTGAAAATGCGCATTTCCCCATACTCACGAGAAAGGATTATAAGTACTTCTTGGCATTCCCAAAACAAGACGGATATTTTTCGTAATTTTGCACCTATGAAATTTAATGCCACACAAATAGCGGAACTGGTTTCTGGCACTGTTGATGGTGACCCTAAAGCAGAGGTTTCTAAACTGTCTAAAATTGAAGAAGGAACAAAAGGGAGTTTGTCTTTTCTAGCGAATCCTAAATATACCCCTTTTTTATACAGTACAGCTGCTACCATTACTTTGGTCAGCGATGACTTTGTGGCTGAAAAAGATTACAAAACAACCCTTATACGTGTTACCGACCCTTATGATGCCTTTTCTAAGTTGTTAAATCATTATAACGATATCAAGCATATGCCTACGCCCAGCGTTTCTGACAAGGCATTTGTTTCAGATGATGCTTCCTGTTCAGATGGTATATCTATTGGAGATTATGCCCACATTGGTGCACATACGACTATTGGTAAAAATTGTGTGATTCAGCCGCAAGTATTTATTGGCGAAAACGTCAGCATAGGAGATAACACCATCATTCATGTTGGTGCTCGGATTCTTGACGACACCATTATCGGAAATGATTGTGTTATTCAAAATAACGCCGTTATTGGAGCTGATGGTTTTGGATGGGCACCCAATGATAGCGGTTCTTACGATAAGGTCCCACAGACGGGTAATGTAGTTCTTGGCGACCACGTCGACGTAGGGGCAAACACTACAATTGACCGTGCTACACTTGGGTCAACGCGCATTGGAGAAGGGGTCAAGCTTGACAACCTTATCCAAATTGGACATAATGTAGAAATTGGCGCGCATACTGTTATTGCAGCACAATCAGGAATAGCAGGATCTACCAAGGTTGGTACACACTGCCAAATTGGTGGACAGGTTGGTATTAGTGGACATTTGACCATTGGAAACCGTGTTGGCATTCAAGCCAAATCTGGTATTTTGAAAAACATTAAAGACGACTCAAAAATCATGGGGTATCCAGCCTTTGACTATAAAGCATTCAACAAATCGTATGTTCATTTTAGAAATTTACATACGCACATTACAGATTTGCAATCCCTAAAAAAGAAGCTTAACCATGACTAAGCAAACAACAATCTCCAAGGCTGTTTCGTTAAGCGGCGTTGGTATTCACACAGGAAAAAAAGTTAAACTTTCATTCAAACCAGCACCAGTTAATCATGGCTATGCCTTTTCTCGTGTTGATTTAGAAGGAAACCCCATCATTAAGGCAGATGCCAACTTGGTGGTAAATACAACTAGAGGTACAAATCTAGAAAAGAACGGTGTCAGCATACAAACATCAGAGCATGTTCTAGCTGCACTTGTTGGACTGGAAATAGACAATGTTTTAATAGAGCTAAATGCATCTGAACCTCCCATTATGGATGGTTCTTCTATTCATTTTGTTGAAGCTTTGCTGAAGGCAGGTATTGAAGAACAAGATGCTGAAAGGTATGAATATGTGGTTCGTGAAAACATCACTTTTGCTGATGAAGAAACGGGTAGTGAAATAACCGTTATTCCAGCGGATAATTATCAAGTTACCACCATGGTCGACTTTGGCACCAAAGTTCTTGGAACACAAAACGCAAACCTAAAAAACCTCAGTGATTTCGAGGATCAATTTGCCAACGCACGTACCTTTAGCTTTTTGCACGAAATAGAATCCCTTCTTGAACACGGGCTTATCAAAGGTGGCGATCTCAATAACGCCATTGTATATGTAGACAAAGAGCTTTCTGAAGCTACCATGAGCAAACTCTGCAAGGCTTTTAACAGAGATAGTATTTCGGTTAAACCCAATGGTATTTTAGATAATTTGACATTAAAATATCCCAACGAAGCTGCTCGTCACAAATTGCTAGACGTAATTGGTGATTTGGCGCTAGTGGGCTGCCGTATTAAGGGAAAGGTAATTGCAAACAAACCAGGACACGGTACCAATACTAGCTTTGCCAAAAAACTCGCTAAAATCATCAAACAAGAAAGACGCAATCGCGTACCTGAGTTTGATTTGAACGCTGAACCAGTAATGGACGTAAATGCCATTATGAAAGTATTACCACACCGCCCTCCATTCTTATTGGTAGACAAGATTTTGGAATTGAGTGACACACATATCGTAGGTATGAAGAGCATCACGATGAACGAACCCTACTTTGCAGGACACTTTCCTGGACAGCCTGTTATGCCCGGCGTACTTCAGATAGAGGCCATGGCACAAGCAGGTGGTGTATTGGTATTGAATACCGTTCCAGATCCAGAAAACTACCTCACATTTTTTATGAAAATTGAAAATGCCAAATTCAAGAACCCCGTTGTTCCTGGAGATACACTCATTTTCAAAATGGAATTATTATCGCCCATACGCAGGGGTATTTGCCATATGCAAGCCGTAGCGTATTCAAGAGGCAGGGTTACAACAGAGGCTGAAATGATGGCTCAAATTGTACGAAAAGATCAAGTCAAAGTATGAATCAACCATTAGCATACGTACATTCAGATGCGAAAATTGCAAAGAATGTCGTGATAGAGCCATTTACCACAATTGATAAAAACGTGGTGATAGGCGAGGGAACCTGGATAGGTCCAAACGTAACCATCATGGAAGGTGCACGAATAGGGAAAAACTGCAATATTTTTTCTGGCGCTGTAATCAGTGCTGTTCCTCAAGACCTTAAGTTTAACGGAGAAAAAACAACCGCTGAAATAGGTGACAACACTACCATTAGGGAATGTGTTACCATTAACCGTGGTACTACTTCAAGAGCAAAGACTAAAATTGGGAAGCACTGCCTCATTATGGCTTATTCTCACATTGCTCACGATTGTATTGTTGGTGACCATTGTATTTTCTCAAACAATAGCACGCTTGCAGGGCATATTTCTGTAGGCAGTCACGTTATTCTGGCTGGAATGACGGCCGTACACCAGTTTTGTTCCATTGGCGATCACGCTTTTGTTGCAGGTGGTTCATTGGTCCGTAAGGATATCCCACCATTTGTAAAAGCAGCTCGTGAGCCGCTTTCCTATGCGGGTGTTAATTCTGTTGGTTTAAGACGTAGGGGCTTTGATTCAGATAAAATCAAAGAAATTCAGAGCATTTATCGCATCCTCTACCAAAAGAACTTTAATAATACTCAGGCAACACAGATTATTGAGGCCGAAATGGAAGCATCTACAGAAAGAGATGATATCCTTCAGTTCATCAGACAATCACAACGCGGTATTATGAAAGGATATATTCAAAACTAATTTATGGCATCAACTTCAGATATTCGAAAAGGTCTTTGTATTCATTATAACAATGACATTTATAAAGTAATAGAGTTTTTACACGTCAAACCTGGGAAAGGCCCCGCGTTTGTACGCACCAAGCTCAAAAGTGTAACCTCAGGTAAGGTGATTGACAATACTTTTTCTGCTGGACATAAAATTGAAGATGTACGTGTGGAAACACGTAAGTATCAGTTTTTATACGCAGTTGGCGATGTGTACCATTTTATGAACACAGAAGACTACAATCAAATTGAACTGCAAGAAAGCATCCTTGATCATCCAAAATTGATGAAAGAAGGGGAGATAGTCACGGTGATGACAAATACCGAAAATGACAGTCCGCTTTGTGTTGATATGCCTGCTAGTGTAATTCTAGAAATTACGCATACCGAACCTGGTGTGAAGGGCAATACGGCTACAAACGCCACAAAACCCGCAACTGCCGAAACAGGTGCAAAAATCAATGTTCCTCTGTTTATTAACGAAGGAGATAAAATAAAAGTAGATACCGAAAAAGGCAGCTACATCGAACGCGTAAAAGAATAATATGAGCGTATTAGTAACCAAAGATTCAAACATTATCGTACAAGGCTTTACAGGAAGTGAAGGCACTTTTCATGCTAGCCAAATGATTGCTTATGGCACCAATGTCGTTGGAGGTGTAACCCCCGGAAAAGGCGGACAAACGCATTTAGGTAAACCTGTTTTTAATACCGTTGCAGAAGCTGTTAAAGAAGTCAACGCAGACACTTCCATCATTTTTGTACCACCAGCCTTTGCTGCTGATGCCATTATGGAAGCCGCTGAAGCTGGAATAAAGGTTATCATTACCATTACAGAAGGAATTCCCGTGAACGACATGGCAAAAGCCATGGAATATGTTAACGGTAAAGACTGCCGTGTGGTAGGTCCAAACTGCCCAGGTGTTATTTCTCCAGATGAAGCCAAAGTGGGTATTATGCCCGGCTTTGTCTTTAAAAAAGGAAACGTAGGTATCGTGTCCAAATCAGGAACGCTCACCTATGAAGCTGCTGATCAAGTAGTGAAAGAAGGATATGGTATAACAACCGCAATTGGGATTGGCGGGGATCCCATCATAGGAACAACAACCAAAGATGCAGTACAACTGCTTATGGAAGACGATGAAACCGAATGTATTGTCATGATAGGCGAAATAGGCGGACAATTAGAAGCAGACGCTGCTAATTGGATAAAATCTCAAGGCAATCCAAAACCCGTAGTAGGTTTTATTGCTGGGGAAACAGCACCTAAAGGCCGTACCATGGGACATGCAGGGGCAATAGTAGGTGGTGCAGAAGACACCGCTGAAGCCAAAAAAGCCATCATGAAATCGTGTGGCATACACGTTGTAGATTCACCAGCAGCCATTGGAAAGACCGTAGCACAAGTTTTAGCATAATATCATGGATTTAGTAAAAGGAAAAAATATCATCATTACAGGCGCTAGTAGGGGCATAGGCCGCGGCATAGCCATAGCATTTGCCAAGCAAGGTGCCAATGTAGCTTTTACATACAGCTCCTCCGAAGGCCCAGCCGAGGAATTGGAGGCAGAACTATGCACATTTGGTATAACCGCCAAGGCTTTTAAATCAAACGCTGCTGACTTTGATGCTGCACAGCAACTTGTCGCTGACGTTTTGGAAATATTTGATTCTATTGATGTACTCATCAATAATGCAGGCATTACCAAAGACAATCTGTTGATGCGTATTTCTGAAGAAGATTTTGATAAGGTCATAGAAGTCAACTTAAAATCTGTTTTTAACATGACCAAGGCGGTGCAACGCACCATGCTCAAGCAACGACACGGAAGCCTAATTCATATGAGTTCTGTTGTTGGCGTTAAAGGAAATGCGGGCCAGTCAAATTACGCCGCATCCAAAGCAGGTATTATTGGTTTTTCAAAATCAATAGCACTTGAATTGGGCTCAAGAAATATAAGATCAAATGTGATCGCACCCGGATTTATCGAAACAGAAATGACCGATAAACTCCCCGAAGATGTCGTAGCCCAATGGCGGGCGGGCATTCCACTAAAACGCGGCGGCTCCACAGAAGATGTAGCCAACGCTTGCCTTTTTTTAGCCGCTGATTTATCTGCATACATAACAGGACAGGTATTGCACGTAGATGGCGGTATGTTAACCTAAAATTTATATCATGGAAAAATTACCAAAACTTGGATTACCCCTAATAATACTTATAATCGTAGGTGTTATTTTTATTTCAAAATCATACATCAACATCCCTTATGGTGAAGCTGGTGTAGTATGGAAACGCTTTGGAGGCGGAACCGTAGTTGATGAACCACCCTTAGGCGAAGGGTTTCGTTTTATTGCACCTTGGAACCGTGTCTATACGTATAACATCAAACAACAAGAAGAGTTTGAGAGCGGCATGCGAGTGCTTTCTTCAAACGGACTTGAAATTTCCCTAGACGTATCGGTTTTATACCAACCAAAGATTGACGAGCTGGGCATGTTGCACAAAACCAAAGGAGAGAATTACCTGAACATCGTTATTGTTCCGGAAATTCGTGCAGTTGCCCGATCTGTAATTGGACGTTACACGCCCGAGCAATTGTACTCCTCAAAGCGTGACGCCATTCAAAATGAAATTTATGAAGAAACCATGCGCAAGGTAGAAGGACAACATGTACAGCTCAATGCAGTATTGGTACGTGATGTAACCCTTCCAACGTCTATTAAAGAGGCTATTCAACGTAAACTTACCCAAGAGCAAGAAGCCTTGGAATATGAGTTTAGGTTAGAAAAAGCACGTCAGGAAGCAGAAAAAGTACGTATTGAAGCAGAGGGTAAAGCTGTAGCCAACAGGCTGTTAGCAGCATCGCTAACACCAAATATCTTAAGAGATAAGGGAATTGAGGCGACTCTTATGTTAGCAGAATCACCTAACACCAAAATTATTGTTGTTGGTGGTGGTGAAGATGGGCTGCCACTTATTTTAGGAAATCAGTAAGGTTTTCAAAAAATTTTCGATATTTGCATTGTAATGAGTAAAACACATTTTTTCCACCACAACAATATTGCGTTTCAAACGTGCTAGGTGGAGTATGTCAATAACCGTCTAACCCGTTTGTATTGCTCAAACGGGTTTTTTGTTATAATAAAGTCATGAAAGAAAATATACGTATCGCGATTCAGAAGTCAGGAAGACTTAACGAAGAATCATTAAAACTGCTCAAGAGCTGTGGCATTGCCATCAACAATGGCAAAGACCAGCTTAAGACATCGTCATCTAATTTCCCCATAGAGGTTTATTACCTACGCAACGGAGATATTCCGCAATACCTCAGAGATGGGGTAGTGGATTTGGCCATCATTGGTGAAAATCTAATCGTTGAAAAAGGAGAGGATATTCCCATCCTTGAGCCACTGGGCTTTTCAAAATGTCGGGTGTCCATAGCTGTTCCAAAAGGGAGTACATATAGCAGCGTTGCCGATTTAGCAGGCAAGCGCATCGCTACATCTTATCCAAAAACAGTTCAGAAATACCTGTCGGAATGGAATATTAAAGCTGATTTACACATCATTAACGGCTCGGTGGAGATAGCACCCAATATTGGCCTATCAGATGCCATTTGCGACATCGTTTCCAGTGGATCTACGCTATTTAAGAACAACCTTAAAGAAGTTAAAGTGTTGTTCAAGTCACAAGCCGTTTTGGTTGGTGGTATGGGATTGTCAGCTGCCAAACAAGAAATTCTCGATACGCTTTTGTTCCGTATTCGTGCTGTAAACGCAGGAAAAAATTCCAGATACATCATCATGAATGTGCCAAACGACGCCATCGATACCATATCTAAAATGCTGCCGGTACTAAAAAGCCCTACGGTTATGCCCTTGGTTGAAGAAGGTTGGAGTTCGTTACACTCTGCCATAGACAAAAACACCTTCTGGGAAATGGTAGATGCTCTAAAAGCGGCCGGTGCCCGAGATATATTGGTATGTCCCATTGAACGAATCATTCAATAATGAAATTTATATCCAATCCTGATCGAAGTACGTGGCAGGCGCTTACCCAGCGTCCAACTGCTGATTTCTCTTCTATTGAACCCATAGTGGATGAAGTCTTTGCTGCCGTGCGTAGCAATGGCGATGCAGCCGTTCGGGAGTACAGCCAAAAGTTTGACGCATATACTCCTGATCAACTGATGGTGGATGCGCAAGCATTGGCAAATGCCAAAAGTGAATTGTCTGCGGAACTGGTCGCTGCTATTGACGTGGCCTATGAAAACATTTACCGCTTTCACAAAGCACAAAAAACAGCACCCGTTCGTTTGGATACCCAAGAAGGGGTTAGCTGCTGGCAAGAGAAAAAACCCATTGAGAAAGTAGGGATTTATATACCCGGCGGAACCGCACCGTTGTTTTCAACCGTCTTGATGCTGGCCATTCCTGCGCAACTGGCAGGCTGTAGTCAAATAGTATTGTGTACACCACCAAACAAAGCAGGTATTCCTGCTGCCATCCGCTATGCAGCACAAAAATGTGGCGTGACGCTCGTAGCACAAATTGGCGGCATACAGGCCATAGCTGCCCTTACGTTTGGCACTGAAAGCATTCCTAAAGTTTATAAGATATTTGGTCCTGGAAATCAGTTTGTAACGGTAGCCAAGCAAAAGGCAACCCAATACCAAACCGCCATTGATATGCCCGCAGGCCCATCTGAACTCTTGGTAGTTGCAGACAGCACGGCAACCTCCGCTTATGTGGCTGCAGACCTGTTGTCCCAAGCCGAGCACGGCAAAGACAGTCAGGTGATATTGGTTACAACGACCAAAGAAATGGGGGAGTTGGTAAAAGCTGAACTCGACAAACAATTGCTTGCGCTGCCACGAAAAGAAATCGCTGCTGCAGCATTGGAAAACTCATTGGCTGTATATTTTGACAACGAACAAGTTGCACTTGATTTTATCAACGAATACGGTCCTGAGCACTACATCGCTTGTGTGGAGAACGAAACCCTATTTATAGATGGGATTATCAACGCAGGTTCTGTGTTTATTGGCAATTATACGCCTGAAAGTGCTGGTGACTATGCTTCTGGTACCAATCACACGTTGCCTACCAATGGATACACCAAACAATACAGTGGGGTTAATTTAGATGCCTTTTTAAAGGCGATAACCTATCAGCGCATCAGTGCGCAAGGTATACAGTCTTTAGGCCCACACATTGAGGCTATGGCTGCAGCAGAGGGGCTTGATGCCCACAAGAACGCAGTAAGCTTGCGATTAAAAGATTTGAACAATGGCTAAGGCATTTGATTTAACGCAGTGGGCTAGACCCGAAATGTTGGCGCTTGCGCCCTATACTTCGGCTAGGGATACCTTTACCGCAACAGAAGGGAAGTATACCTTTTTGGATGCCAACGAGAATCCCAATCCGTCTTCGGTCAACAGGTATCCAGATCCAAATCAATTGGCATTGAAGAAAGAAATAGCTGCACTTCGCGGCTGTGCGATCAATCAACTTTTGATTGGAAATGGCAGTGATGAAATCTTGGATTTACTATTCCGAGCGTTTTGCACACCCAATAAAGACAACATAATTCTTATGCCACCCACTTATGGTATGTATGCCGTGTTGGCAAACATCAATGGTGTGGGCATTAAAGAAGTACCGCTTACGGCTGATTTTCAATTGAAGACTGATGAAATCCTAGCAGCTGTTGATCCAAACACCAAGGCTATTTTCTTTTGTAGCCCCAACAATCCAAGTGGAAACTTGTTTAAAACCTCAGACATAACAGCATTGCTCAACGGCTTTGATGGGTTGGTGGTTATAGACGAGGCGTATATCGATTTTACGGATGGGCCAAGTTGGCTATCTCAATTAGACAACTATCACAACCTTGTGGTTACGCAGACCCTTTCCAAGGCCTTTGGACTGGCGGGATTACGCTTAGGCATTGCCATCGCTCAACCCAATGTCATCAAGCTGCTGCACAACATTAAACCGCCTTACAACATCAATACCCTCAGTCAACAACAAGCGATTGAAGTCTTATCGGATATCGAAAAAGTAAACAAGCAAATAGCAGAATTGCTAGCCGAACGCAGTAGGGTAGCGGCTTATTTAAATGAACTGGATTGGGTAAAAACTGTATTTCCATCAGATGCCAATTTTTTATTAATGCGCGTTGATGATGCAAACAAACGCTATGACGCATTGCTTGCGCAAAAAGTGGTGGTACGCAACCGATCTACGCAGACAAATTGTGAAAACACCCTTCGTATCAGCATAGGCACACCAGACGAAAATAACGAACTTATGGAAGCTTGTAATACCATATCATTATGAAAAAAGTATTGTTTATTGACCGAGACGGCACCCTAGCACTGGAGCCTGAAAACTACCAACTCGATGCATTGGATAAACTCGTTTTTTATCCCGGTGTGTTTCAGTATTTGGGACGTATCGCCAAGGAGTTAGATTATGAATTGGTTATGGTAACCAACCAAGACGGTTTAGGAACGGATAGCTTTCCAGAAGACACCTTTTGGTCCACACACGATTTTATGATGACTGCCTTAAAAAATGAAGGCATAAACTTTAGCGAAGTGCTTATCGATAAAAGCCTGCCAGCCGACAATGCACCTACACGCAAACCCAAAACGGGCATGCTTTCCGCTTACCTTGACAATGCAGACTACGACCTTGGAAGCTCATATGTCATTGGCGATAGATTAACAGATATGGAACTGGCAGTAAACCTAGGCGCAAAGGGCATCTTGTTGCAAAACGATGCGCGTATGGCAGCAGCAATCCCAGAAGCATTAACGAATGCCATTGCACTGAAAACAACCGCTTGGAGCGAGGTATATACCTTGTTAAAGGCTGGTGGAAGACGCATCAGCCACGAGCGCAAAACAAAAGAAACAGCCATTGAAATCGACCTAAACCTCGATGGAACAGGCGAAAGCAGTATTGATACGGGCATTGCCTTTTTTGATCACATGCTAGACCAATTGGCACGTCACGGAGGCGTAGACCTAAAGCTGACCACCAAAGGGGATTTGGAAATAGACGAACACCACACCATTGAAGATACGGCCATTGCCTTGGGCGAAGCCTTTGGAAAAGCATTGGGCGATAAGCTGGGCATTGAACGCTATGGCTTTTGCTTGCCTATGGACGATTGTTTGGCGCAAGTTTCCCTTGATTTTGGGGGTCGTGCATGGTTGATGTGGAATGCGAAATTCAAAAGAGAACTCATTGGTAAAATGCCAACAGAAATGTTCTTTCACTTCTTTAAATCTTTTGCAGATGGTGCCAAGGCTAACCTGAACATCAAAGCAGAAGGACACAATGAACACCACAAGATTGAAGCCATTTTTAAGGCTTTTGCCAAGGCCATTCGTGCAGCCATTAAAAGGGATGCAGAAAAACTGGTATTACCCTCTACCAAAGGACAGTTATGAATGTAGTCATCATTGATTATGGGGCGGGCAATATTCAAAGCATTCGCTTTGCATTGGCGCGTTTGGACATCACAGCCACGTTGAGCGACGATGCGACTACCATCAAAAATGCTTCGCATGTGATATTCCCTGGCGTTGGCGAGGCAAGTTCTGCTATGGAAAAACTCCGTGCAACGGGACTTGACAAACTCCTTCCTACACTAACACAACCCGTATTGGGCATCTGTTTGGGGATGCAACTGATGTGTAACCATACCGAAGAAGGCGACACAACAGGGCTTGGTATTTTCGATACCGCTGTTGTACGCTTTAAAACCAATTTAAATGTTCCCCATATGGGTTGGAATACGGTTGAAGGCAAAGGATTGCTCTTTAAGGATATCGATGCAAACAGCCATTTTTATATGGTACACAGCTTCTATGCGGTACCAAACGACAATGTGGTTGGTGCTTGTACGTATGACGTTCCATTTGCTGCAGCCTTGGCGAAAGACAATTTTTACGGTACGCAGTTTCACCCAGAAAAAAGCGGAGCCGTGGGCGCACGCTTACTACAAAACTTTCTAGCCTTATGATTTTAGTTCCTGCCATAGATATCATCAACGGACAATGTGTACGTCTCACCAAAGGAGATTACGACACCAAAAAAGTCTATAGCGATTCGCCACTCGAAGTAGCCAAGGCTTTTGAGGGTGCTGGATTGACGCACCTGCACGTAGTTGATTTGGACGGCGCACGAGCAAAACATATCGTCAACACCAAAGTACTGGAAGCCATTGCAACCAAAACAGCACTGACGGTAGATTTTGGGGGTGGTATTAAGTCGGCTGTTGATTTGCAAACCGCCTTTGATTGTGGTGCTGCACAGGTTACCTTAGGCAGTATTGCCGTAGATGCACCAGAATTGGTCTTGGAGTGGCTACAACAATTTGGGACAGACAAACTCATATTGGGCGCAGATGCCAAAGACAGACGTATTGCCACGCACGGATGGGAAAAAGACTCTGGGATAGACGTGTTGGATTTTGTCAAAGACTACACCGCAAAAGGTTTTAGGCATGTACTCTGTACTGATGTTGCCAAAGACGGCATGCTGGCAGGTCCATCGTTGGAGCTTTACTATGAGCTGCTCGAGAAAGTAAAAAAGATTTCGCTGATTGCTTCGGGTGGGGTAAGCAGTATGGACGATTTGTATCAACTGGAAGAATTGGGTTGTACGGCAGCCATCATTGGAAAGGCGATATACGAAGGGAAAATATCCTTAAAAGAATTGGAAAACTATCAATTAGAACAATCATAAGATGCTGACCAAAAGAATTATTCCTTGTTTGGATGTCAAAGACGGACGTACTGTAAAGGGTGTCAACTTTGTCTCTTTGCGTGATGCGGGCGACCCCGTTGAACTGGCGCAACGTTATGCGCAGGAAGGCGCAGACGAATTGGTCTTTTTGGACATTTCCGCATCTGAAGAAAAACGCAAGACCTTGGCACAACTGGTGCGTCATGTAGCACAGGCCATAGACATCCCCTTTACGGTGGGTGGTGGCATAAGTTCCGTTGAAGACGTAGGTGTCTTACTAGACAACGGCGCAGACAAGGTTTCCATCAACTCGGCAGCGGTACGCCGCCCAGAACTCATAAGTGAACTGGCACAGCGTTTTGGCACCCAATGTATCGTCGTAGCCATCGATGCCAAACAAATTGAAGACGAATGGGTGGTACACTTGGTAGGCGGTAAAGTACCCACGGAAAGACGGCTGTTTGAATGGGCGACTGAAGCCGTGGAACGAGGCGCTGGCGAACTGCTCTTTACTTCTATGGATCACGATGGTACCAAGCAAGGCTTTGCCAATGCAGCATTAAAAAAATTAAGTGAAACGGTAAGCGTTCCTGTAATTGCTTCTGGTGGAGCAGGGGAGATGACCCATTTTGTTGATACCTTTGTACAAGGAAATGCAGATGCCGCTTTGGCAGCAAGTGTGTTTCACTTTAAAGAAATCGGCATACCCGAACTCAAAACATATTTAGATCAACATCAAATACCCGTACGATGAACATAGATTTTAGCAAATACCCAGACGGACTTGTACCTGCCATAGTACAAGACGCACAGACAAAAACCGTGCTGATGCTGGGCTACATGAATGCCGAAGCCGTTGCCAAAACCGAAGCTACCCAACAAGTTACCTTCTACAGCAGAAGTAAAAACCGCCTGTGGACCAAAGGTGAGGAAAGCGGGAATGTATTGGAATTGGTATCCTTGGCCGTGGATTGCGATATGGACGCACTGCTTGTTAAAGCTACACCCAAAGGACCCACCTGCCACACAGGTAGCGATACCTGCTGGAACGAAAAAAACAGCCCTTCTTATGGGTTTCTATCGGGGTTGGAAGACACCATTGCTGACCGCAAAAACAACCCAACTGACAAAAGTTATGTAGCGAGTTTGTTCGCCAAAGGCATTAATAAGATTGCACAAAAAGTAGGCGAGGAAGCGGTGGAAACGGTTATTGAGGCCAAAGACAATGACAAAGGCTTATTCCTAAACGAAAGTGCCGATTTACTCTTTCACCTGTTGATTTTACTGCAAGCCAAAGGATATGCACTGCAAGATGTGGTGGATGTGTTGGAGAGTAGGGAATAGTGATTAGTTATTAGTTATTAGTGATTGGTTAATAGTTATTAGGCAATAGGAATTGTTGAGTGGTTTTTAATATCAATAAAATACAAACGTCCTTTTTTTTATATTTTTATGCTGTAACAATTTTATACGGATATCGTTAATATACCTATTAGCTTGTTTGCTCAAATTTAATTTACTTACCTTTTATGAAACGATTATTTACTACCCGAACCAACCTTGTCTTATTACTTTTAATTGTAATCCTACAGGGATGTGCCACTCTTGGCTTGACCTCCAAAAAAAGCAACACCATTGAAACCCATATTGACCTGAATGCTGTCGAGAACGACCAACTTTTGGTTACCCTAGACCCCGGACCCTTCCCGGCAGGTGAAGTAACTTTTTATATGCCAAGCGTTATTCCTGGCACTTATGAATATTCCGATTTTGGCCGTTTTATTTCTGATGTAAAAGCATTTGATAAAAAAAACCAGCCCTTAGAAGTCGTTAAAGAAGATACCAACATTTGGAAAATCGCCAACGGCAAACAACTAGATCGCATCACCTATTTGGTTGATGACACCTTTGACAGCGAAGACGGCAAAGAAGTATACCCGATGGGTGGAACCAAAATTGAAAAAGACGAAGTCTATTTACTAAACCTTCACGCCATGGTGGGCTACTTTAAAGGAGGCAAAGAATGGTCCTATCGTGTGACCATAGACTCACCAGCAGATTTGGTCCCGTTTTCTTCAATGGAATCGGTAAGTCATACCGCTACAAAAGACGTTTTTCTAGCAGGTCGCTACTTTAACATTATCGATGACCCCATTCTCTACACCAACGACGACAGCATTTCTTTCACCTTAGAAGATATCGAAGTAAGCCTAGCGGTTTATTCACCAACAGGAGCGCATAAAGCCGCTGATTTTAAGGATACCCTAGAGAAGATGATGCGAGCGCAAAAACGCTTCTTGGGCGATGCCAATACCACCAAAAGCTATGACATCCTCTTGTTGTTGATGAGCATGGAAGAATTGCAACACTACGGTGGCGTGCAAGGGGCATTGGAGCACCACACTTCCACAACCGTGGTATTCTATGAAGGACTGGACACAGCATCGCTGAAAGAGTATTTGACTGACGTGGTTTCACATGAGTTTTTCCACACGCTAACGCCCTTGAACGTACACTCAGAGCAAGTGCATTATTTCAACTATAACGAAGGCGTGATGTCAGAACACCTTTGGATGTATGAGGGCACCACAGAATATTTTGCCAACCTTTTCCAAGTGCAACAAAAGCTTATAGACGAAGACAATTTTTATGGACGTATGTCAGATAAGATTTCAAGTGCCAGCCGCTATGACGACACCATGCCGTTTACGGAAATGAGCACCAAAATCGTTGACGAGCCTTACCAATCCAACTACCAAAACGTATACTACAAAGGTGCCTTGATTAATATGTGTTTGGACATCATCATTAGAGAGCAGAGTGGGGGCGCACGTGGCTTTTTAGCTGTTATGCAGGCATTGGCCAAAAAATATGGCGTAGACACCCCCTTCACTGACAACCAACTCTTTGATGAAATTGTTGCCATGACCTATCCAGAAGTGGGTGACTTTATCAAAACCTATGTGCAAGGGAATACACCCATTCCGTATAAAAGTTTTTTGGAAAAGGCAGGCGTTACCATTTCCAATTCCGACAAAAAACTACAAAGCATCATCTTGCTAGATAGCCGAACCCCTTTTATTAGCAGTAAAACCTCCGAAGAAGGCAATGTTGACTTGGCCGTTATGGGTCTTAACAACCGCTTGGCAGAAATCGGTTTTCAAGAAGGAGACTTGTTACGTGTGTTTAACGGAACTGAGATTCCCGAACTTTCAAAAGAAAATATGGGCGCCCTAAACATGTTGTTTGGTACATCTTTTAGCTGGACGCCAGACCAAGAAGTGACTTTTGAAGTAGACCGCGATGGTGAACGCTTAACCCTTAGTGGAACCGTTGGAATAGCCGTAGCACCGGCCAAAGGCATTGCAGCTATGGATGATGCCACACCCGCACAAATTGCACTGCGAAATGCGTGGTTGTATGAGTAGTTATTAGGCAATAGTTATTAGTTAATGGTGAATAGTTA
>QXZR01000008.1 GCA_009886265.1 Flavobacteriaceae bacterium | reverse complement strand
TATGATTTTACTACCTTAGTATTTAATATTAAATTTTAATGTCTCATAATAACATTTTGAGAATCCATCCAAAAGACAATGTATTTGTCGCATTGACTAATCTTTCTAAAGGAGACAACGTTGAGGTTGATGCTAATGCCATTACTTTAGTCACTGACATAGCAGCCAAGCATAAGTTTGCTATGCGCAACTTTGCTGTTGGCGAAGAAATTTATATGTATGGCGTGGTGGTTGGCAAGGCAAAAAATAAAATTGTCAAGGGGGAAGTCATAACAACGCAGAATATTGTCCATGAAACCGAAGCCTATAAGGTTCCAAAAAAGAGCATTAATAAAAACTGGACTGCACCCAAATCGGCGCATTTTTCAACACAAACTTTTTTAGGCTATTACCGTGATAATGGTCGTGTTGGAACAGAAAACAACTGGCTTGTTATTCCGCTTGTCTTTTGCCAGAATAGAAACATAGAAACACTTCAAAATACCATACGCAAAGGACTAGGTTATGAGAACCCAAGCAAGCAAAGCTTTGATATGTCCGTGCTGATTGACAAATACAAGTCGGGTGCCTCTGAGCAAGAATTGATGCGTGCAGACCTGACTGCCAACAAGCAGAACAAACAAAAGAACCCACTGTTTCCCAACGTTGACGGCATACACTTTTTAACACATGACGGTGGTTGTGGCGGCTCAACTTCGGATGCCGTAACCCTTTGTAATTTATTAGCTGGATACATTAACAACCCTAATGTAGCAGGTGCAACTATTTTGAGCTTGGGTTGCCAACATGCGCAAATGGACATTCTTGAACGTGCATTAAAACGTATTGCCCCAGACTCAAAAAAGCCCGTGTATTTTTTAGAGCAACAACAAAGTAGCTCTGAGCCCGAATACATCGCTGAAGCCATCAAAAAAACATTTGTTGGGCTTATTCAAGCTAACAAAATATCGAGAGCACCAGCTCCGTTGAGTAAACTCACCATTGGTTTGGAGTGTGGCGGTTCGGATGGATTTTCAGGGATTTCTGCCAACCCAACATTGGGTTATGTTTCTGATTTGGTTATTGGGCTAGGTGGCGCAGCCATCCTTTCTGAATTCCCCGAACTCAATGGCGTTGAACAAGAACTCATCAATCGTTGTGTAGACGTGGACAAAGCGCAAAAGTTTGCCCAAATCATGAAAGCATACAACACCAAAGCGTCTGCACTAGGGGCTGGCTTTTATGCCAATCCTTCCCCTGGAAATATTAAAGATGGACTTATAACAGATGCCATCAAATCAGCAGGTGCTGCAAAAAAAGGAGGCAGCTCACCTATAGTTGATGTTTTAGACTATACAGAACAACTGGTCAAGCCCGGCTTAAACCTCTTGTGTACGCCAGGAAATGATGTTGAATCTACAACGGGTCTTGCAGGCTCTGGGGCAAACATCATTTTATTCACAACAGGCCTCGGCACCCCTACAGGCAACCCCGCTGTTCCGGTCATAAAAGTATCAACAAACACGGCTGTCTATAGTAAAATGCACGACATTATTGATTTCAATACAGGCGATATTATCGATGGTAAGGAAACCATCGAAAGCTGTGGGGAAGCACTGTTGTCATATATTATTAAGGTCGCAAGTGGCGAGGATGAAGTTAATGCGCGGAGATTGGGTCAAAACGATTTTATTCCTTGGAAAAGAGGATTATCACTATAACGCACGAAAATGAAAACAAAATTTTCTTTACACAATAAAGTAGTTGTCCTCACTGGAGGGGGAAGTGGTATTGGAAAGGCTATGGCGACAACCTTTGCTGCACGGGGAGCCGAAGTACATATTTTAGATTTCAATTTGGATGCTGCAAATGACACCGTAGCAGAAATCATAAAAGCAGGCTTTAAAGCCAAAGCATATCAATGCAATGTTGCCGATTACAAACAAGTAAGTGAAATAATTAATCTAATCGCTGATGCATCAACTGTTGATATGCTAATCAATAATGCAGGTATAGCTCATGTAGGAAATATTGAAGTTTGCGCCGCGGAAGATCTAGACAGACTTTACGAAGTTAATATTAAGGGTGTATACAATTGTGCAAAAGCTTGTATCCCACTTATGAAAGACAATGGAGGTGGTGTTATTTTAAATATGGCATCCATTGCGTCGACTGTGGGCATTTCAGATCGCTTTGCCTATTCCATGACCAAAGGCGCTGTACTGACAATGACCTATTCTATTGCCAAAGATTATATAGACGACAACATACGCTGCAACTGTATATCGCCTGCTCGCGTACACACACCCTTTGTCGATGGTTTTATTAAGAAAAATTACCCGGATAATGAAGCGGAGATGTTTGAAAAACTTTCAAAAACCCAGCCTATGGGCCGGATGGGAAAACCCCAAGAAGTTGCTGATCTAGCATTGTTTTTATGTACTGATGAAGCCAGCTTTATCACGGGCTCGAACTACGGCATTGATGGGGGATATATTACATTAAACTCAAAATAAATAAACTATGAAGCTTATCCGATTCGGAGCAATCAACGAAGAAAAACCAGGTGTGTTATTAGCAGATGGTACCAAAATAGACGTCTCTGCATTTGGGCAAGATTATGACGAAGCCTTTTTTGGATCAAACGGGATTAATAAACTGCAGGCTTGGCTTGGAGCCAACCAAAACAATTGCCCCGTTATAGGGGACGACGTTCGAGTTGGACCGCCTTTATCGCGGCCATCAAAAATAGTATGTGTTGGACTTAACTATGCCAAGCATGCTGCCGAAAGTGGTATGGATATTCCAGAAGAACCCGTGCTGTTTTTTAAGGCAAGCTCTGCTATTGTTGGTCCTTTTGACCCGATTGTTATTCCAAAAGGAAGTGAAAAAACAGATTGGGAAGTCGAATTGGCTGTGGTGATTGGCCAGAAAGCATCCTATGTCAGTGAGGCAGATGCCCTAAACCACATAGCAGGATATGTATTGCACAACGATGTGAGCGAACGCGCATACCAATTGGAGCGATCTGGGCAGTGGGTGAAAGGAAAAAGCTGTGACACCTTTGCGCCAATTGGCCCTTTTATTGCCACTCCTGATGAAATTGGCGACCCGAACAACCTAAACCTTTGGTTGAAACTCAATGGCGAAGAAATGCAAAATAGCAGCACGTCAGACTTTATTTTTAATATCCAACATGTTGTTAGCTACATAAGTCAATTCATGACCCTATTGCCGGGTGATATTATTTCAACGGGTACGCCCTTTGGTGTTGGACTAGGACTTACCCCTCCGCGATACCTGCAAGATGGCGATGTAGTGGAGCTGGGTATTGAAGGGTTGGGCGTTTCAAAACAGACTTGTGTCGGATATAAATGATCATAGACAGTCATCAACATTTTTGGAAATATAATTCAGTCAGAGATGCCTGGATTGATGACACTATGGAGGTTATTCGAAAGGATTTTCTTCCAAAAGACCTAAAGCCCATATTAGAAGAAAATGGCGTTGACGGCTGCATAGCCGTTCAAGCAGATCAGACTGAAACAGAAACCGAATTTTTATTGGCTTGTGCCGCTAAATACCCGTTTATTAAAGGCGTTGTTGGTTGGGTAGATTTGACTGCTGAAAACCTTGAAGACCGACTCATACATTATGCAGCCAACCCTTTGTTTAAAGGCATACGTCATATTGTGCAAGCAGAGAAAGATGATTATTTACTACGGACAGATGTGCAAAGCGGCATAGGGAAACTTGCAAAGCACAACCTAACCTATGATATTCTTGTCTTCCCTAAGCAACTAGCAGCCGCGTTGGCTTTGGTTCAAAGATTTCCTGAGCAACAATTTGTTTTAGACCACATTGCCAAACCAAATATTTCAGCTCCGATGAACAACGTATGGAAGGACCAGATAACGGCCTTGTCCAAATGCGAAAATGTGAGTTGTAAGCTCTCGGGTATGGTTACCGAAACCGAGAACTTTGTGTTTTCAGATGAAGTCTTCACGCCATTTATGGATCATGTCTTTGCATCTTTTGGCGCTAACCGCCTCCTGTTTGGCTCCGACTGGCCCGTTTGTTTACTGGCAGCTGACTACAACAAGGTGTTTGCACTTATTAATGATTATCTTGAGCTGCATTCTGCCAAAACAAAAGCGCAAGTTTTGGGAATTAATGCCACTAAAATATATAATCTGTAAGATGGATTTAGGGTTAAAAAACAAGGTGATTATCGTAACAGGTGGTTCAAAGGGTATTGGAGCGGGCATCGTTTCCTTATTGGCAGAAGAAGGGGCAATTCCCGTTATTATTGGAAGAAATAAGCCAAGCATAGAAGAAGCAATTACCGCCTACACAGAGAAAGGATTTAAGGTTGGATATGCCTATGCAGAACTCACCAAACCCGAACAATGCGAAGCCGCCGTAAAGGCCGTTATAAGCGAATATGGACATATTGATGGGCTTGTAAATAATGCAGGTGTTAATGATGGTGTTGGATTGGAGCAAGGAAATTATGCTGATTTTATGGAATCCATCAAGCGCAATTTGGCACACTATTATTTGATGGCGCAATTGGTGCTCCCCGAATTAAAGAAAAACAAAGGATCTATTGTAAATATTGGATCCAAAACTGCAGATACTGGCCAAGGTGGTACCTCGGGCTATGCAGCAGCCAATGGCGGACGCAATGCGCTTACTCGAGAATGGGCTGCTGAACTATTGCCTTATGCCATTCGCGTAAACGCTGTTATTGTTGCTGAATGCTATACGCCACTCTATGAAAAATGGATTAGCACTTTTGACAATCCAACAGAAAAGCTTAAAACCATAACAGAAAAAATTCCATTAGAGCAACGCATGACTACAGCTGCTG
>QXZR01000079.1:27283-44344 GCA_009886265.1 Flavobacteriaceae bacterium | reverse complement strand
TAATCTGCTCGGAACAAATCGGTCTCGTTCCAATGGGCATCAAAGCGATCAATGGTGTAGTAGTAGGTGCTGTCATCTGCATTTAAATCATCAAACTTTAACGTGATTTGTTCGTTCAGTCCAACAATGGGTAGCGACGTATTTTGTTCATTTACATAAAAAAGGACCGATTTGATGTGGTCGGGTGGAGAAAATACGCTCAACTGTTGCCCAAAAATGAGTTGACAACCTAGTAGAAAAAGAAGCTTTTGTTTAATCATTTTTTTTGTGCTTACGGGGCTTTTAGGCTTATTTATAGATAAGAACCTAGTTGACTGTTTTTGTTGCTGATAGGCCAAAGTTAAACAAACTATTTTACGGTTAATAAATTTATGTAATTATAGGGTGTAACGCTTCGTTTTTTAAGCACCTTATATTACATTTGCAATGCAAAAACAACCACTATATGTCCGCTGACATAACCCTGCGTAAAGGCTTGACAATTCCCATGAGTGGAATAGCCGATCTTAACATTTCATCTGCTGATTCTGCTGACAACTATGTCATCTATCCAAGCGACTTCCATGGTGTTGTGCCAAAAATGCTCTTGAAAGAGGGCGAAACCGTGTTACAAGGACAGCCGATTTTTTATTCAAAAGCCAATCCTGAAATAAAATTTGTTTCTCCAGTTAGTGGAACGCTTACCAAAATTGAGCGTGGCGCTAAAAGGCGTATCATGGCCTTATCCATTACCTCTGACGGTGAACATAAAGCTGTCGTTCACAAGCTAGCGAACCTTGATGAATTATGCGCAGCGGATGTTAGAAAACACTTACTTGAATCGGGTTGTTGGCCTTTTATAAAACAACGCCCATATGACGTAATCGCAGATCCCAGTAGCACGCCAAAAGCTATTTTTATCTCCGGATTCAATACAGCACCTTTGGCTGCTGACGTGCCTTTTTTACTCAGTTCTCAAAAGGAGGATTTCCAAAATGGCATAAACGCTCTTGCTAAGCTAGCGCCTAAAGTTCATCTTTCTGTTGATGCTTCTTCAGCTTCTTTTCTGACTGAGGTCTCTAATGCAGAATTACACCGCATTAAGGGGCAACACCCTGCTGGCAATGTAGGTGTTCAAGTTCATCATATTGACCCCGTGAATGCAGGCGAAACCGTTTGGGTTGTTGGGCCAGCTGACGTGGCACGTATTGGCGCTTTCTTTTCAACAGGTATTTTTGATGCTTCACAAATGGTTGCCGTAGTAGGTCCAGTGGTGAAGTCTCCAACATATTTTAAATCTCGTATTGGCGCAGCAGTTGCACCGCTACTTAAAAAAGCTGGCATCAACGCTGATGGTCAGATTCGAGTTATAAACGGGGATTCACTCTCTGGTGCAGCAACGCATGCTGATGGTAACCTTGGATTTTACAACAACACACTTACAGTATTGGCTGAAGGAAACCGCTTCCGTATGTTCGGTTGGTTGCCTTTTGCAGGCAGTAAGATATTTAGCATGTCTCGCACTTCCCTTTCTTGGTTATTACCCAAGCGTACATACGCATTGGATACCAATATGAATGGCGAAGAACGCGCGCTGGTTGTTACTGGCGAAATGGAGCAAGTGTTGCCCATGGACATATTTCCCATGCAACTCCTCAAGGAGTGTATGGTACAGAACATAGAAAAAATGGAGGGTCTTGGTATTTATGAAGTAGCGCCAGAAGATTTTGCACTGGTGGATTACGCCAGTACCTCTAAAATTGAAGCCCAATCGATTATTCGTGAGGCACTTGATTTAATGATAAAAGAAGTAGGTTAAACTAGATATATGAATTTTATACGCGAACGCATAGATGCAATTAAAAAACCTTTTGGCAAAGGCCAAAAGTGGGAGCGTTTTGCCCCTGCAGTTAATGCATTTGACACCTTTTTATTTGTTCCAAACCACACCACCCAAAAGGGTGCGCATATTCGTGATGGTGTTGATTTGAAACGTACCATGGTAACGGTTATTATTGCCTTGTTGCCTGCCTTTATTTATGGGGTGTACAACACCGGTTACCAATACTTTATCCAATCTGGGCTTGCTTTTACTTTTTGGGATGCCATGTTACATGGTGCACTAAAAATTATGCCTATGGTTGCCGTATCCTACGGAGTAGGTTTGGCCATTGAATTTGCTTTTGCCGTCTACCGTGGACACGAAGTAAACGAAGGCTATTTGGTAACGGGACTTTTGGTCCCCATGATCATGCCAGTAGACATTCCACTATGGATGGTGGGTCTATCAGTAGCTTTTGCTGTGTTTATTGCAAAAGAGGCTTTTGGCGGAACTGGAATGAATATTCTTAACCCTGCGCTTACAGCACGTGCTTTTGCATTCTTTGCTTATCCAACCTATATGTCGGGTAATAAAGTATGGGTTTCGGAAGCAAGTAATGTTGATGGTATTTCTGGCGAAACGGTTTTGGGTAGTCTTGCCGCTGGTAATGATGTTAGCTACTCCATGTTTGAAATGTTTGCTGGTGCTATTCCAGGATCAATAGCCGAGACCTCTACACTTTGGGTGTTGGTAGGTGCGGCCATTCTGATACTTACAGGAGTCGGAAGTTGGCGTATTATGGTTGGTGGTGTACTTGGAGCAGCTGTCACAGCTTTCTTATTTAATCTTTGGGGTGCCAATGCGCTTATGTCTTTTGACTGGACAAATCACCTGATTGTTGGTGGCTTTGCCTTTGGTGTGGTTTTTATGGCTACTGACCCAGTTTCAGCAGCACAAACAACTAAAGGGAAATGGATATACGGCCTGCTCGTTGGTGCTTTCTGTATCCTTATCCGTGTATTTAATCCAGCTTATCCAGAAGGGGTAATGTTGGCCATTTTACTAATGAACGTATTTGCTCCAACTATTGACCACTATGTAGTTGAAGGCAATATTAAACGACGCAAAAAGCGTCTTAATGCAACATTAATACCTACAACATGAACAGAGATTCGAACGGTTATACTTTTGGTTTTGCTGCTGCCATGGTTTTGGTTGTAGCATCTGTTTTGGCTTTTACCGCCAGTTCATTGAAAGACCTTCAGGCGGAGAATGTCCGCAAAGAAAAAATGCAAAATATTCTCTCTACCATTGGTATTGAAACTGATAGAGAGGGTGCCGAAAAATTGTTTAACGACTATATTGTAGAGCAGCTTGCGCTTCGCAACGACGGTTCAGTTGATGAAACGGTAGATGCTTTCTCTGATATCGAACTTGCAAGGGAGGTTAAGAAAGATGCTGAAACGCAACGCTTTCCGATCTATGTTGCATCGGTTGATGAGGCTACTTACTACATAATTCCATTATATGGTGCTGGACTTTGGAATGCTATCTGGGGCTACATTGCCCTTGACGAAGATCGCAACACCATTAAGGGAGCTGTGTTTGACCATCAAGGAGAAACAGCAGGGCTTGGTGCAGAAATCACACAACAGTGGTTTATGGATCGCTTTGTCGGGGAAAAAATATTTGACATGTCTGGAGATTTAGTTGGGATTCGTGTTTCTAAAACCAATAACGACCCTAACGACATAGACAAAGACGACCATGAGGTTGATGCCATATCTGGCGCAACTATTACGGGCGATGGTGTTTCCGATATGATTATCGAGCGTTTACAACACTATCTGTCATACCTTAAAGCAACACCCGCAGACCTTGCGTATAACAACTAACTATGTCCAAACCAAAATCAAACAAAAAACCCGCAATTTTCTTTGTTGCCAAAGAGCGTGAGCCTCTTTTTTCAAAGAAAAACCGGGGCCTGTTAAAAGATCCGCTAGACGATAACAACCCCATTACGGTTCAAGTATTGGGTATTTGTTCTGCCTTGGCCATTACCGTGCAGCTAAAGCCTGCCGTTGTGATGACATTGTCCGTAATTGCTGTAATGGCAGCCAGTAATGTTATTGTTTCTCTTTTGAGAAATGCCATTCCTAACCGAATCCGAATTATTGTACAGCTTGTGGTAGTTGCCTCCATGGTAATCTTAGTTGATCAAGTATTACGTGCCTATGCCTATGACGTAAGTAAACAGCTTTCCATTTTTATTGGACTAATCATTACCAACTGTATTGTAATGGGACGCTTGGAAGCTTTTGCATTGGGTAATGGTGTTTGGAAATCCTTTTTAGACGGCGTTGGTAATGCTGCTGGATATGGATTTATGCTTATTCTCGTTGCCTTCTTCAGAGAGCTTTTTGGTTCTGGAAAATTGTATGGCTATCAAGTAATTCCCGATTCCATTTATGAAATGGGCTACGAAAACAACGGCTTGATGTTGTTGTCGCCAATGGCCTTGATTACATTGGGTATTATCATCTGGGTGCAACGCGCACGTAACCGTAAACTCATTGAAAAAAACTAGGCCATGGATTTCGTAAACCTGTTTGTTAAAAGTATTTTTATAGAGAACATGATATTCGCCTATTTCCTAGGAATGTGTTCTTATTTGGCCGTATCTAAAACTGTAAAAACGGCAGTTGGACTTGGTCTAGCTGTTATTTTTGTATTGTCGATTACTGTACCAATCAACTACTTATTAGACAACTACCTCTTAAAGCCAGGCGCCATGTCATGGTTGGGTGAAGATTATGCAGCACTGGATTTAAGCTTCTTGAGCTTCATTATGTTTATTGCCGTTATCGCATCCATGGTTCAGTTGGTTGAAATGATCGTGGAAAAGTTTGCACCTGCACTTTACGGCGCCTTGGGTATTTTCTTGCCGCTTATCGCGGTAAACTGTGCCATTTTAGGGGGATCACTGTTTATGCAGCAAAAGAGTTTTGTCTCAATAGGTGAGTCAGCTATATATGGATTTGGTTCTGGAATTGGATGGTTGTTAGCCATTTTAGCCATTGCCGCTATTCGTGAAAAAATTGCGTATTCTAACGTTCCCGCACCATTGCGCGGACTGGGGATTACATTTATTATTACGGGTCTTATGGCCATTGGATTTATGAGTTTTATGGGAATTAAATTATAAGCATATGGATATTACTGTCATTATTGCAAGCATTGTTGTTTTCTTAGCCATCACCTTTGTTTTGGTGGGAATGCTTCTAGGAGTTAAAGCACGTTTGATGCCCTCTGGTCCCGTAAAGCTATTTATCAATGGCGAAACAGACGTTGAAGTTTCATCTGGAAGCACACTGTTATCTACCCTTGGTGATAACAAAATATTCTTGCCATCAGCCTGCGGTGGAGGAGGTACCTGTATCCAGTGTAAGTGTATCGTTAAAGACGGTGGAGGTGAAATTCTTCCAACGGAAAAACCACACTTTTCGAGAAAAGAGATTGCTGAAGGTTGGCGCTTGGGATGCCAAGTCAAGGTAAAAGAAGACATGGTTATTGAAGTACCAGAAGAAGTATTTGGTATTAAGAAATTTGCAGCTAAAGTTGTTCGTAACTGGAACGTAGCATCGTTTATAAAGGAGTTTGTTGTTGAAATCCCTGAGGACATGCATTATGAGGCAGGTGGTTATATCCAAATAGAGGTTCCTCCTATTGAAGTGGACTTCAAAGACATTGATATTTCAGCGCATCCAGAAGAGCATCCAGAAGATGTAAACAAATTTAAATTGGAGTGGGATAAATTTAAGTTGTGGGACCTAAAGATGAAAAACCCAGAGTTGGTCGAACGTGCCTATTCCATGGCTTCTTTCCCAGCAGAAGGAAAAGAAATCATGCTGAATGTGCGTATTGCTACTCCACCCTTTGACCGTGCTAAAAACGGCTGGGCAGATGTAAATCCAGGTGTTGCTTCATCCTATATATTTTCGCTTAAAAAAGGCGACCCTGTAACGATTTCAGGTCCTTATGGTGAGTTCTTTATCAATCACTCTGAAGCCGAAATGCTTTATGTTGGTGGTGGTGCTGGAATGGCGCCAATGCGTTCGCACTTGTATCACCTATTCCGTACCCTCAAAACAGGCCGTAAGGTTACGTTTTGGTATGGTGGTCGTTCTAAGCGTGAGTTGTTCTACATAGAACACTTCCGTGCACTTGAACGCGACTTCCCTAACTTTAAGTTCTACGTTGCTTTGTCTGAGCCTTCTGAGGAAGACAACTGGAAAGTAAAAGATGGCCTTGATGGAGAAGGTGATGGCTTTGTTGGGTTTGTTCACCAAGTTGTGATCGATAACTATTTAGACCACCACGAATCCCCCGAAGATATTGAAGTCTACTTCTGTGGACCCCCACTCATGAATCAAGCAGTTGAAAAAATGGCTGAAGATTTTGGTGTCCCAGACGAGAATGTTCGTTTCGACGATTTCGGTGGATAACATAAAAGAGGCTTAGGCCTCTTTTTTATTTTACATTTGCGCTATGAGCCAATTATCAGAAGACGAATTGCACCAACTGGCTATGACTACAGTAGGCCAGTCCCTAGAAGCGGATGGCTATGAATTTTTGGCTGTGAACAGCGCACCCAAAAAAGACCCTCAGTTTGTGTGCACTAAAGACAAAACCTTGCATTTTGTAGTAGTACGTCATGTGCGTTACCCACAAAATCCAAATGAATTTGACAGCGAACTTATGAACCAAGTCAAGGAACATGCAATAAAGTTTAAAGCTAAAACCTATTATGCTGGGGTTGGCTTTGCGAACGCTTCGGACTATGACAAGCCACTCTCTAAAAACGAACCCTATGCCATCAATTTTAATGGGATTAAAGAAATATAGTTTCCTGCTGCTTTTACTTGCCATCGCATCTTGCCAAACGCAAGACAAGATGCAGCGCTTCCAAGGGGATGCCCTTGGTACTTCTTATAATGTGCGCTACTTTGATACGGCGCCAAACGAAATGGTTTCCGATTCCATAAATGCTGTTTTTTTACGCATGAATCAGTCCATGTCAACCTACTGGCCAAATGCCATTATTTCAAAAGTAAACCGAGATGAGCCAGTAACGACAGATGCAGACTTTAAAAAGGTCTTCCAAACAGCCAAAAATATTTGGCAACAAACCGATGGCTATTTTGACCCAACGGTAGGCGCATTGGTCAATGCCTATGGCTTTGGTCCAGCTAAGTCTTTGGAACAAATAGACCAAGCAGCAATAGACAGCCTGCTCAATATTACTGGTTTTGATAAGGTCTCGCTGTTGCCCGACGGAACCATTAAGAAAGTACATAAAAATACCTATCTCGACTTCAATGCCATTGCCAAAGGCTATGCCGTTGACGCACTGGCAAGTATGCTTCAGTCGTTGGGGTATACGCAATTTCTTGTGGAAGTAGGGGGTGAGTTGTTTGCTTCGGGTCTACATCCAGAAAAAGAAAAGCCGTGGCGTGTAGCTATTGACCATCCCAAACAAGATGCCAACCGTACCTTTATCGCAACGCTTCCATTACAAAACCAAGGCATGGCATCATCGGGTAATTATCGAAAATTTAGAACTAATGCATCGGGGAAACGATATGTTCATACCGTAAACCCAAAAACAGGGGAAACCGTCCAAAGTAATGTACTAAGCACTTCGGTTTTGGCGCCTTCCACCATGCTGGCCGATGCCTATGCAACAGCACTAATGGCCATGCCATACGAACAAGGGAAAACACTCATTTCAAATCTGTCAGCTATTGAAGCCATGTGGGTGTTGGCGGTAAACGACAGCGTTCAAGTAGTCGCTACGCCTGGTTTTACTTACGATCTTGAATAGGGCGTAAGCAAAGGGGAATATATTCGTCTTTTGTTACTGCATAGCGCAGCCTTTCCGCTTCAGTAAGTGATTTTCCAAACTGTATTTCGCTTACCTCAAATCCCGTTTGGCGCAACTTGTCAAAATAATCTTTTCCGTAAACACGCACGTGATCGTACTGCCCAAAAACCTTGGTGCGTTCTGCTTTGTCAATGATGCTGTTGTCTTCAAAGGTTTCTGCACGATTGCTTTCTAAAGGCACTTGCAATAAGGCTTTGCCTCCAGGTTTGAGTACACGATAGAGTTCTTGCATGGCCTTGGTATCATTGGGAATATGCTCCAATACGTGATTGCACAGTATCCAATCAAAAGAAGCATCGGCAAAAGGCAAATCGCAAATATTAGCTTTGACCTCAGCAAGCGGCGATTCCAAATCACAAGTGGTATAGGCGAGGTGTTTCAATTTGCTAAGGCGTGTCATAAAAGCCTTTTCGGGTGCCATGTGCAATACTTTTGCAGACGTTTTAAAAAAGTCTGTTTCGCGTTGTAAATAGAGCCAAATAAGCCTGTGACGTTCCAGTGAAAGCGTGCCGGGACTGAGTGCATTAGGTCTTATTTTCACATAGCCATAGGGAAGAAAGCTGCGATAGGACTTGCCATTAATGGGGTCTGTAAAACGATTGCCACGGAAATAAAAATCTAAAAAAGGCAAAAGGACGTTTGCAAGGCGTTGCAACCAAGTTCTTGGGAATATGCCAAGTATCCATCGGGCTAGCCTTTTCATATCTCCAAAGGAACTGCTCTAAAAGGTGCTTCTTCATCAGTAGTGATGCCCAACGCTTCGTTTACATATTTGAACGTAGAAAGCAATTCGGGTTTTCCGTTGACAATGGCAACGTTGTGTTCAAAGTGTGCGCTAGGCGCGCCGTCTGCAGTGAGTATGGTCCAGCCATCTCGCAGTTGCTTGATGCGGTGGGTGCCTTGGTTTATCATGGGTTCTATGGCAACTACCATACCCTCTAAAAAACTTTTTCCCTTGCCGCGTTTTCCGTAATTGGGCATTTCGGGTTTTTCGTGCATGGTGGTTCCCAATCCATGTCCGACCAATTCCCGTACGACGCCATATCCAAACTGCTCAACGTACTGCTGAATGGCATAGCCCACATCACCAACCCTATTGCCTATGCAAAAAGCTTCAATGCCTTTGTATAGCGATGCTTTTGTTCTCTCAAGGAGTTTTTCGGTTTCGGGGTCTATTTCACCAACCGCAAAGGTATAGGCGTGGTCGCCGTAGTATCCGTTTTGCAGTACACCACAGTCTATGGAGATGATATCGCCCTCTTGTAGTGGAGTCTTGTTTGGTATGCCGTGGACCACCTGCGCGTTGGGACTCATGCAAAGGGTGTTTGGAAAATCGTATAGCCCTAGAAATCCGGGAATGGCGTTGTGGTCACGAATAAATGTTTCTGCTTTTTTGTCGAGTTCAAGTGTGGTAACACCAGGCTTAATCTCGGCTGCCAACATACCAAGGGTTTTGGATACCAACAAGGCACTGCCGCGAATGAGCTCAATTTCTTCGGCTGTTTTTTGAAGCGACATCAATTTTCGTAAGTGTGTTTGTAATCAGACCCGCTTAAAATAGCTAGTATGTCGTCTTCCAAAAATTCAACGGGCGACTCCACAATGCGATTGACTTCTTTGCCGTCTTTGTAAAAGATAAAGGTCGGTACGTTGGTGATGCCATTCTCTGTTGCGCTGCCAGTAGGCGTTTTTTTGTCTCTATCCACGCCTATAATTTGCACTTCACCCGAAAATGCGAATTCGTCTAAAATGCGAAAAAAGGCAGGGACATGCATCTGGCTATCAGTACACCAAGTGCCCATAAAAATGGTAACAGCTACATCTTCTTGCACGACATCGAGCTGTGCTATGGTTTTGCCAAAAGGGGCATAGTTTTCGTATTCCGTATTAAACCATTCGGCAAAAGGCTCTTTTTTTAAGTCTTCTAGCGTAATTGGACCAATGATATCCTGGGCATATGTAGAACACATACACAAGAATAGGCCAAGAAATAACAAGCGTTTCATGGTACTAAAGTAATGATTTTGCCGTCATGGTTTCTGGTTGTGCTATCCCCATAAGGTCTAAAACGGTGGGTGCAATATTGGAAAGCGCTCCTTTGTTAATGCTTTTTACGTCTTTGTCAATTAGATAAACAGGGACAAGATTGGTGGTGTGTGCGGTATTGGGACTTCCATCGGGATTAATCATGGTATCACAATTTCCGTGGTCTGCGATAATGATAACGGAATAACCGCCTTCTTTGGCAGCAGCGACCACATCAGCGGCGCATCCATCAACGGTCTCACAAGCCTTAATGGCGGCAGCCATATCTCCAGTATGTCCTACCATATCGGGGTTGGCAAAGTTTAAGCACACAAAATCTGCAGCTTGTGCTTTTAGTTTTGGTACAATGGCATCACGAATATCAAAAGCACTCATTTCGGGTTGGAGGTCATAGGTAGCTACTTTTGGCGAAGGGCATAGCATGCGTTCTTCTCCTTCAAAAGGTTCTTCGCGACCACCATTAAAGAAAAAGGTAACGTGCGGATACTTTTCTGTTTCTGCAATGCGAATTTGTTTTTTGCCAGCAGCGGCCAATACTTCACCCAGCGTTTCTTGAATGTTTTCCTTGTCATACACTACTTTGACACCCTTAAACGATTCGTCATAATTGGTGAGGGTAACATAGTATAGCGATAGCGGTTCCATGTTTTGTTCTGGAAACGCCACTTGGTTTAAGGCTTGTGTGAGTTGTCGCCCGCGGTCGGTTCTAAAATTAAAGAAAATGACCACGTCATCTGCCTTAATACGCCCAGCCGCTAGGTCTCCATTTTCAGGAAGTACTATGGGCTCAATGAACTCGTCTGTGGTGCCAGCGGCGTAGTTGGCCTGCATGGTTTGCGCAAGGTTATCGGTTTGTGTGCCGGTACCGTTTACCAATAGGTCATATGCTTTTTTAACCCGTTCCCAACGTTGATCTCTGTCCATGGCAAAATAACGTCCTATCACACTAGCCAGGTGGGCATTGGTGGAGGCACAGATTTCCTGCACGCGTGCTAAAAACCCAGCACCAGATTTTGGGTCTACATCACGACCATCCGTAAAGGCATGCACATAACTTTTGGGTACGCCGGCTGCTTGTGCGGCTTTCAACAGTCCTTCAAGGTGATTGATGTGTGCATGTACTCCACCATCAGAAACCAGTCCTAAGAAATGTACCGCCTTGTTGTTTGTTTTGGCATAGGCAAAGGCGTCTTTGAGTACGGCCTCGTCTTTTAGGGTGTTTTGCTCCACCGCCATATTGATTTTAGCCAAATCTTGATAGACCACCCGACCAGCACCAAGGTTTACGTGTCCTACTTCGCTATTGCCCATTTGTCCTTCGGGAAGGCCAACGTGCATGCCATCTGTGTGGAGCACATTATGGACGGCATTTTGGGAAAGGCTGTCTATAAAAGGGGTATTGGCTTGGGCTACTGCCGAAACCTTTGGGTCTGGAGAGATGCCCCAACCATCTAAAATCATTAAAAGTACGCGCTTGCTCATAGGTCTACGTTATGTTGCAAAGATACTGTAAAGGGGAATGCCTGTAAAGCAATCTTTAAACGAATTGCACCCCACCCTGTGCTAGTCTTTTAATCTAAAATAAGCCTCCATATAATTGGCGGTATTCAAATACTCTTTTTGGAGGTTGCGTAAATAAAGCAGGTTGGCTTTGCGTTTCGCGTGGTCTGGGGCAAGTGCGTCTTGCCCTTTTAAATCGGTTAGCGTAATGATCACAAACCACTTCTCCCACCTACTGCTGTAAAAACTACTGAAGAAACCCTGATTTTCGTTCCCCTCACCCGATAGCAATAGGTCTAAAATAAAAGGCACAAAATTCACGGTGTTTGTGGCGCGGCTGCGTTCATAGGCATTCATGATGTAGGGTTTTTTGTCAATCCACAAGGGAATCTTGCAATCCATTCCCGGCAGTTGGTATTTGGTATTGATAAACGTATAAAATTCATCTGCTTCTTTGGAGTCTTCAAAAATAAAACCCTGCTGTTTGGGTAAATCGCGCTTAAAGCGCTTGGCCAGTTTAACCTTATCCGTTTTGATGTTGGGCGCAAAGCTCAACGGGATACAGCTTGTGAAAAAAGCAAATAGAAATAGGCATACAAGTAGGTGTTTCATTGCTCCATATTGGCAAAAGCTATGCCAACTAAAGAGGGGATACTGTTAATTTGACGTTAATTCCTTTTACAAAAGTGTTGTAATAATCATCCCAAAAATCACGATCAATATGCTCACTTCCCCTAACCCCAACTGACTTAAAATAGGCAAAGGCCATGCGTGAATTATAGCCGTTGAGAAAGGCTTTTGCCTCGGGTAAATAACTGTAATGCCAAGGCTCGTATGAAAAGCCCGTGCGGGTATTATCCTTGGTGTATACCAGATAAAACCCATAGCGATGGGCGTTGGCTTCCATCCATTTGTGAAGGGGTGCAAAAGGGCCGTTGTTGTTAAATTTACTGGGTACCAACAGCCGTCTTTCGTTTTTAACATTTCCATCCGTAATGTCTATGTCTGTTCCCCAGTGGTGGCGTGAGGTACCTGGAATGGTGGAGTATTTTAGGATGCGCGCAATGGCCGCTTCGGGCGACAGACCTTCAGCGGTGTAGCGCTCGAATTTGTCTTCCCATATGTACTGCTGTCTCTCAAACGACCTATACGCCGATACCAATTGGATGTCAATACCATCTTTTAAGGCGGCCGCTCGCATGGCACTAAAAGCAGTTGCCGTTTTGGGTGTTAGTTTATGTGTTTCAAATGTGCTTAGATGGCTGTTTTCGATGCCCATCAGTTGCACAATATTCACTTGGGCAATGGACCAATGGCATAAGATCAATAAAAGAAATGTTAGTCGCATAGGTTTTTAGTCATTTTGAAGTGGGTTCCGCCATAGGGCAATTCAAATGCATCGCCTTGTTTTTGGTAGCCGCAAGATGCGTAAAAGGGGATGGCTATTAATCGGGCATTCATCCAAACGCTGTTGTGGTCTAAATCTATTACCAGTGCTTCGGCTTTGGCAAGCAGTTGCTTGCCTATGCCTTCTCCTTGATGATGCGTCAGCACCGCCATGCCTCTCAGTTGTACATCTTTGCTGTTTGGCAGCAATGTCAATACACCAACGGCTTTGTTTTCGAGATATGCAGCTAAGTGTATGGTTTTGCTGTCTTCGTCTCGATCAAAAGCACAACTTTCAAGGGGCAATCCGTTGCGCAGTACAGGATGACGCACTGCATAAGTGTCTGTTGCGTTAATTTGTTTAAATTGTATGTTTGTATGCTTTTGCAACTGCAGTTATGGAAATTGATTTTAGATATTTAAATGTAGGGAATATCCCTGAAATTTTGCCTCTGATGCAAGATTTTACAGGTCATAAATATTCCGATGCCACACATAGCAGCCGCTTTGTTGCCATGTTCCAACACGAATATGATTGTATTGGCTTTTATGACAATGATCATTTGATTGGTCTTTGCGGACTCTGGTATCAAACCCGGCACTATTCGGGGAAGAGTTGTGAGTTAGACCACCTCTATATAAAGCCTGCATATCAAGGGCAAGGCCTGGGTACACGTTTTATAGATTGGATTGGGGTCAAACTCCAAAAGGAGGGTTATGAAGCGTTGGAATTAAATGCCTACAAAGAGAATGTTGCCTCACACCGACTCTATGCCAGAGAAGGCTTTGAGCACCTTGGTTTTCACTTCGTCAAGCGTTTGGGCGAATAGCGTATATTTGTTAAGGAAGTAATGCTGATTGGATGTCAAATCTGATAGAAACGTTTCTTGCTATAGCCAACCCAAAGTATCTTTATATGCGACAGCTTTTTGTTTTTTTACTCATTGCGCCAATGCTCATGGCACAAGCCGATTACCGAACTTGGCTTAGAGGTAAGATTCTATATCAAAATCAAAGTGTGATAGCTGCCAATGTGGTCAATACGACCACCAAGGAGGCTACGATCTCAGACAACAATGGCGACTTTGCCATTCAAGTGATGATGGGCGACGAGTTGGTTTTTACCTCGTTGCAGTATCAAATTCGTGTAGTCAAAATAACAAAGGAGATCCTACAGCGCGGTCGCCTTGTTATTGATGTAAACGAAAAAATAACAGAACTCGAAGAGGTGGTGGTTACGCCAGAACAGCGGCAGAAATTTTTAGACCTCCGATCTGAAGAATTTAAGAAGTTTGACTATGAGCGTGACCGCTCCACACGATTAGAAAATGAGTTGATGAACAAAGACCAACTTACAAATGGCGTGAACTTCGTCAGTGTTTTTAAGGCGCTTTACCGCATGGTCGAAAACAAAGACAAAGCAAAAGACAAGACCTACGCACTCAAGCCAAGTGAGGTCATACGCCAGCTCTATGATGATAGCTTTTTTAAAGAGCAATTAAATATCAAAAAAGACAAAATAGGGTTGTTTTTGTTGTATTGCGACGACGAGGTCAAAACCAAAGAATTACTCGAAGAGAAATCTGATTTTGAAATCATGGATTTCTTGATTAAAACTAGTGAAAAGTTTAATAAAAACAATTGATGCGTTTTTTGTTTTTTGTATGTCTGTTGCCCCTTTTTTCTGCTTCTACGCATAAGTACTATGTGAGCACTACGGATATGTTTTTTAAGCCTGAGCAAAATCAAATACAGCTGGTCGTACGCGTTTTTACCGATGATTTTTCCGCTTCGCTTTCTCGCTTCGCTTCCACTGAAATAAAACTAGATCCAGACCAACTTTCAGAAACAGTTATTTCTGGGCATATGTCTGCCTATTTCCAACAGCATTTTCAGCTCAAATCTCCCAATGAACCAGCTGTTTTTTCTTTTGTTGGTTGGGAGTATAAGCAAGATCAGACCATCTTATATGCCTCTTTTGATTCGCTTCCGGAAATGACTCAATTGGAGTGGTCCAATACCTTTCTGATGGACGTCTTCCCTGACCAGAAAAATATAGTAACTCTTTCGACATCAGCAGGAAAGAAAAGTTATTTGCATACCAAAGACCGTATTTTTGCTAAATACAGTTTCTAATCTTCCGACAATCCAATATATTTATCCAAAATCCATTGAAAATGAAATTCACTTCAATCCTCACTTCAGTCTTAACCCTTTCTTTTGTTATTGCTTTTGCGCAAGAAACAACCATACCGCATGGACATACCAATCAAAATAAGTTTCGACAACTGTATAACGAATTGGCTACACCAAATGCATACAGAACAGCCTCGGGTGCGCCGGGTCCTGCTTACTATCAACAGCAGGCGGATTACGTTATGGAGCTTACGCTAAACGATGACACCCAAGAATTGTTTGGCGATCAGACGGTTACCTACACCAACAATTCACCTGAAACACTATCTTATTTGTGGCTACAGCTTGACCAAAACGTCCGTGCCCGTGACGGTCAGTCTTTTGACCGACTTGATAATGGAAACGATTACTACGGAACCCAGCGTGCTGTTGGTCCTGGTTTTGTCAACGCTTACATATTGGATGAAAAATTTGATGGCGGTTTTAAAATAGATTTATTGCAAGACACGGATGGTATGGATTTGCCATATACGGTGCATCAGACCATGATGCGCATAGATTTGCCAACGCCATTGGCGTCTGGAACGGCTATTTCATTCCGTCTTAAGTGGCATTACAATATTCCAAATCGTCAGTTTTGGGATGCGCGTTCTGGTTATGAATATTTTAAAAAGGACGACAACTACGCTTATTTTATAGCGCAGTTTTTCCCACGTATGGCCGTCTACAACGATGTTGAAGGCTGGCAAAACCAACAGTTTTGGGGCAATGGTGAGTTTGCGCTCCCTTTTGGCGACTATGATGTAAAAATCACGGTTCCTGATGATCATATCGTGGAGTCTACTGGCGTGTTAGAAAACCGTAAGGCGGTTTACTCATCAACCATGATGAAACGTTTTAAGGAAGCAAAAAAATCATACGACGAACCTGTTTTTATTGTAACACAAGACGAAGCCGAGGCCAATGAAAAAAGCACACCAACAGGAACCAAGACATGGCATTTTACGGCAAAAAACGTACGTGATTTTGCTTTTGCTTCTTCACGTAAGTTTATCGTTGACATGATGAATGTAGATGTCAACGGGAACGATGTAATGGCTGTTTCAGTTTATCCTAAAGAAGGAAACCCATTATGGGAGCAATGGTCTACCAAGACAGTGGCGAGTGCATTAAAGTCATACTCAAAAATGACCTTTGATTACCCTTACCACAAAGCGGTATCCGTTCACGCTGATGATGTGGGTATGGAGTACCCGATGATTTGTTTCAATTTTGGACGCCCTGACAAAAACGGAAAATACAGCGACCGCACCAAGTTTGGCATGATAGGCGTTATTATCCATGAGGTGGGTCACAATTTCTTTCCCATGATTGTAAATTCAGATGAGCGCCAATGGGGTTGGATGGATGAGGGCTTAAATTCTTTTGTGCAGATTATTGCTGAGCAGGATTTTGGAAAGTCGCACCCAGATGCAATCCCAGGAATGGATCATTATCCTTCCGATGATATGGATCCGCAGAATATTGTGCCTTATATGTCAGGTGATCAAGATTTTATTGCGCCGATTATGGCCAATCCCGAAAACGTATATCAACTCGGACCCAATGCGTATAGCAAACCAGCAACCGCGCTAAATATTCTTAGAGAAACGGTCATGGGGCGTGAATTATTCGATCATGCCTTTAAGACCTTTTCACAACGCTGGATGTTTAAACACCCAACACCCGAAGACTTCTTCCGCACCATGGAAGATGCTTCGGCTTTTGATTTGGATTGGTTCTGGCGCGGATGGTTTTTTACCACCGATGTTGTGGATATGGGTGTAACTGGCGTTAAGGACATCAAAAAGTTTGATGATGATATGCGTTATTTTTCTCGTTATTTCACAAACAGTTTACGAAATTTAACACCTGACGCTTTCAAGAACCGTAAGGAGCCTAAGAAATTCTACAAGGTTACTTTTGAAAAGCCAGGTGGTATTCCAATGCCGCTTATTGTCGAATATACCTATGCTGATGGCACCAAAGAGCGCAAGACCTACCCTGCGCAAGTATGGCGCAAAAGTGATCGTGAGGTAAGCAAGTATATTGCTACAGACAAAGAAATTGTAGGCGTGCTAGTTGATCCTGATAATGCCACTGCAGATATCAATAAGGATAACAATGCTTGGCCCAAGACATTGGAAGAAAATGACTTCGAGAAGTTTAAAAAGCAACAGAATTAAAACGAAAACCAGCTTTAAGGCTG
>QXZR01000079.1:0-27183 GCA_009886265.1 Flavobacteriaceae bacterium | reverse complement strand
TTTTCTGTTTTAACTTATCTTTGCACTATGTTTTATTTTATAAGCGGTGTTGAAATCGTATTTATTTTTATGGTTGTGCTTTTGGTCTTTGGTGCCAATCGTATTCCAGACATTGCGCGCACGCTTGCCAAGGGTATCCAGCAGGTAAAAACCGCCAGTCGAGATTTTCGTGAAGAAATTGAAAAATCTGCAGAAGCTCAGGGTTTAGACACCAAAGATCTTCAAAAGGAAGTAAACGACATCAAAAAAGAACTTAATAATATTACGGGTACAGTCAAGCGCAAGCGCTAAATTTTACGCAAGAGCGTTAGCCCATCTCGAACTGGAAGGATTACCGTTTCTACGCGTTTATCGTCATTTACTTTTTTATTGAAAACCTGAAGTGATTGTGTAGCTTCGTCTACTGCGCTTTCCATGACTTTCCCAGACCATAATACATTATCAGCAATTATCAATCCGCCTGAACGCACCCGATCTACAATCAAATCAAAGTAAAGCGGATACTGTTCTTTATCGGCGTCGATAAATACAAAATCAAAAGTTCCTTCAATTGCAGGAATAATTTCGGCAGCATTTCCCAAGTGCTGAACGATGTGTTTTCCAAAACCAGAGGCATCAAAGTAGCTGCGTTGCATATCGGTAAGTTCCTCGTCTTTGTCAATGGTGTCAATTTGCCCATCTGCTTGTAGTCCTTCTGCCAGACATAGGGCTGAATAGCCTGTATAGGTGCCAATTTCCAAGATGCGTTTGGGCGACGTTAATTTAGATAATACCGCCAATAAACGCCCTTGGTAAGCGCCACTCAACATGCGTGGCTGCAATACCTTTAGGTGGGTTTCTCGTGCTAGCTTTTGCAGCAATTCGGGTTCTTGCTCCGAGTGTTTTGCTACATATGCTTCTAAACTTGGGTCTATAAAATTCATGCTTTCTTGGGTCTTGCATATGCGTAGCGGTCTAGCAGGCGTGTTGTTGCGTAGCCGTCTAATCCGTTTATGGCTACTGTATTGGCGTTTTCAAGCTTTAACCACCCATCTTCTTGTTGTATGTTTTGGTCTGCAACAAAAACGTGTTCAATGGCGCTTACCAAAAGTAAGGTGTCATTTTCTTTAATTACATATTCATTTAAGAACCTACACCCCAAACGTATTTTTGCGCCTTTCACAAAAGGGGCAGGGAAGTCTCCAAGGAATTCTTCTTCTAAACCTGTTTTGGTAAATTCTGAAACTTCATCTGGATATTTTGCGGAGGTGTGATGTGCATCTTCAATGATGTCGCTGTAGATGTGGTTTACCGTAAACACACCGGTGTCTTTGATGTTGCGATAGGTGTCTCTAGGAACAGTGGTAGGTCGTAGAATAAAGCCAATCAATGGCGGATTACTCCCAAGATGCGTAATGCTGCTAAAAACAGCAACATTGCTCACGCCATTTAGCGATTTTGTTCCCAATAAATTTGCCGATTTAAAGCCAGTGCAACTGTTGATGAGATTTAATCGAAAGATTTTATCCATCTGGTCAATGTCGGTACGTGAATAATGTATCATAGCGCTTTTGATGCAAACTTACGCAATACGTTGAATTTAGTTACTTTTGCGCTTCCGGGTCATTAACTCAGTTGGTTCAGAGTGTCGCCTTGACAGGGCGGAAGTCATTGGTTCGAATCCAATATGACCCACGAAACATGATTTTTCAAAAAGAAATAAGCCTTCCACCTTTCTCAAGGGGGTTTCATTTAATCACTTCATATGTTTTAGATGAAATGCCCAAAAAAAGCGGCATCGTTCATGTTTTTATTAAGCACACTTCTGCAAGCCTAACCATTAACGAAAACGCTGATCCCAGTGTTAGAGTAGATTTTGAAACACACTTTAATAAATTAGTTTCAGAAGCTGACACGCATTACACCCATACGCTTGAAGGTCCTGATGACATGACCTCACATATTAAAAGCAGTATTTTGGGATCCTCTGTGAGCTTTCCTGTACAAGAAGGGGTGCCACAATTGGGTATTTGGCAAGGTGTTTATTTGTGTGAGCATCGCAATCATGCGGGTTCAAGGAAAATTTTCATTACTTTCATGGGGCAATAATTTAATATTTAATCCATGCGAATTACCTTTCTTCTTCTAATTTCATCCTTGTTTGTCACGCATGCACAAACCTCAGATGTGCTCATCAAGGACCTAATAGCAAAAAACCTAACGGAGACTATTGAGCTTAGGCATTGGTTTCATCAAAACGCTGAGTTGAGCAATAGAGAGTTTAAAACTTCGGAAAGAATTGCGCAAGAATTAAAAAAAATAGGGCTTAATCCCAAAACAGGAATTGCCAAAACTGGCGTAGTTGCTGTTTTAAATGAAGGTAAGCCAGGCCCTGTGGTGGCACTACGTGCCGATATAGACGGACTTCCCGTTAAGGAAAGAGCTGATCTTCCATGGGCATCCAAAATGACTGGTGTATACAACGGAGAAAAAGTGCCCGTCATGCATGCGTGTGGTCATGACACACATACGGCTATTTTACTGGCTACCGCAAAAGTTTTGTACAATATAAAAGACCAGATTCCCGGTCAAGTTAAATTTATTTTTCAACCTGCTGAAGAAGGACCACCACCTGGAGAAGAGGGGGGAGCAGAGCTGATGGTAAAAGAAGGTGTTTTGACAAATCCAGACGTGGACGCCATTTTTGGATTACATATCAGTTCAAAATCAACCGCTGGTCAAGTTTTGCTAAAACCAGGTTCCATCATGGCAGCAGTTGATGAATTCAGGATTGATTTAACGGGTGTGCAAACGCACGGATCTACGCCTTGGACGGGGATAGATCCGATAGTCACGGCTTCTCAAATGATTAATTCAATTCAGACCATTGTGAGTAGGAGCATGCCGCTTACTACTGCTGCGGCTGTTGTTACCATTGGCAGTATTCACGGGGGTGTGAGGAGTAATATCATCCCAGAAAAGCTCTATATGTTGGGTACTATCAGGACCTTAGATAACAGCATGCGTGCAACTGTGCTCAAAAGGCTAGACGAAATTGTTCAAAATGTTGCAGCAGCAAACAATGTAAAAGCAGATGTAACCTTTATGAATAGTTATCCCGTTACTTACAATGATCCAGAACTCTATGAAAAGATGTTGCCCACACTAAAGAGGGTTTGTGGCGCTGATAATGTAAATTATATGGATGCCATTACGGGCGCAGAAGACTTTTCTTTCTTTCAAAAGGAAGTGCCAGGTGTTTATTTCTTTATTGGTGGCAGTTCAGAGGGTATGGATTTAGATATGGTGGCGCCTCATCACACACCAGACTTTTATGTTGACGATTCTGCACTAGAAACGGGTGTTGTTTCCATGACCTCGCTCACTATGGATTATTTCACAAAAGGTTTATAAGCTCTCGAGTACTTTTTCTAAAGTAGCACTTCGCGAACCTTTTATAAGTACCTGATCAGCCTCAATAGGATTGGTTCTCAAAAACACATTGAGTTCTTCAACTGATGCAAAGTAATTTGTAGCTACAATAGGTTCATAGGGCTTACCTACCCAATAACACGTATCAAAGTCATTGTTAGTAACCAAATCAACCAAAGCTTGGTGTTCAGCTGATTCATAAGTTCCCAACTCTGCCATATGGCCCAGTATCACCGCTTTTTTTCCGCTTCTTTTGCTGAAGGCTGTTATGGCAGCCTTCATGCTGCTTGGGTTCGCATTATAAGCATCAAAGGTTAGTGTCTTTCCATTTTGTTTTAGCAGCTGGGAGCGACTGTTGTTTGGGCTGTATTCACTGATGGCCTTTGCAGCCTTTGCTGAGGAAACATCAAAAAATGCTCCAATGCTAATAGCAGCGACAATATTTTCTTTGTTGTAGGTGCCTACAAGTTGTGTTGGTATTTCAATATTTTGACGCACTAATTTTAAGGTTGGTTGTTCTTGAACAATACTATATTCAGATGGTTCAAATGCGATGTGCGCCACATTACCTATTGCAAAAAACAGCTTATGGTCATCTTCATTAACAAAAATAAGCCCGTCCTTTTTTTCTATAAAATCGTAAAGTTCTGTTTTGCCTTGAAACACGCCTTCCTCCGAACCAAATCCTTCTAAATGGGCTTTGCCTACGTTGGTTATTAGGCCGTAAGTAGGTTGGGCTATCTCACATAAAAATGCAATTTCTTTAAGGTGATTGGCTCCCATTTCAATGATGGCGTGGCTGTGTGCTGCTGTCAGACGTAACAATGTTAGCGGTACGCCTATGTGATTATTGAGGTTCCCCTCAGTAGCCAAGACGGTATGGTTAGCGCTCAAAACAGCTTGTATAAGCGCTTTTGTTGTGGTTTTGCCATTGCTTCCGGTCAATGCTAGTACAGGAATATCGAATTGGTTTCTGTGGAGTTGGGCAAGTTCTTGCAGCGTTTTTAATACATTATCAACCAAATAACAAGCTTGGTTTGCGTCAGCTACTGCTTTATTGTCAACTATGGCAGCTAATGCTCCTTTTTCAATGGCTTGATGCGCAAATGTATTTGCATTAAAGTTGGGACCATTGAGGGCAAAAAAAAGTTGGTTGGATGTTACCTTCCTGCTATCGGTTTGAACTCCCGAAGATTTTAAAAATAATTGATATACTTCTTGTATCGAAGTCATGGGTTTAGTCGCGCGGACGTTTCTTCTTACTGCTTTCGCCTAAGTAGGACATAGCGCAACGGAAGCCTATATAGTCTGCTGCCATAAACTCAGGCAAATAGCGTCTTTGTGCAGGGTCTAGCCAGTATGCGCGATCTTTCCAAGAACCTCCTTTGACAACACGTGTCTGGTCAGAAACCAGTGACTTTACATCGTCCTCGTTCTTAATCACATTGCCGTCTTTGTCGATGGCAAACTTGTACATCTCTGTTTCGTCTGGATTGGGTGTTGATTTTTCATCTCCATCCAAATAGTTTGGATTGTAAGCGCGATTAAAGTTGGGTCTAAATTGTGAGTCAGATTCATCAATCTGAGTAAATTCAACTTCGCCTGGTAGCGCCTTAACGTTAAGCTTGTTATTAGGCGTAGTATCAATTTCTATCTCGTTTACCACAACTGTTTTTCCGTCTTCGCCAATAGCGGGTTTGGTATAAAGGTTTCCTCTATAGTAGCTCATGTCAGAAACATCACTGTTGATGATAGGTCGATATACATCAGCTACCCATTCCGCAACATTTCCACCCATTCCGTACAAGCCAAAGCTGTTGGCTGGGAATGCACGAACTGGTGCCGTGATATCAGCATTGTCAGAAGACCACCCTGCTACACCACTATAATCTCCTTTTCCTTGTTTGAAGTTGGCCAATTGGTCTCCCTCTGTTCTTCGCTTGGTTGATCTTGTAGAATCACCCGACCAAGGATATTTCTTTTTACCACGATAGCTGTTGTATTCTCTGAGTTCAGATAGCCCAAGAGCTGCATATTCCCATTCAGCTTCTGTTGGCAAACGATATTCGGGCAATAACAAGCCTTTCTCACGCTTGACAAAATCCAGCTCAGTTGAGTCTACATCTCTGCTACGAGGTTGTGCGTTTCTTCCAGCTACATCCGCAATGTTACCTCCGTATACTTTGTCGGGAGCGCGTAAATACGTTTGTGTATTGAATTCGTTTCCAGGTGAAATGCTGTCAATTTGTAAGCTAACTCCTTTTTCAATATACCCTTCTCGTTCTAACAAACCTTCGTTAACACGCTCAGTACGCCATTTGGCATACTTGGTAGCTTGTTGCCAAGTAACGCCAACAACTGGGTAGTCTTGAAAAGAAGGATGACGCAAGTAGTTGTTTACCATATCTTCGTTAAATCCAAGTGGACTACGCCATACCATGGTATCTGGGAGTGCAGCAGTATACACATTGCTGTATGCATCACCTTGATTTTTATAAACACGTTCTAGCCAATCCAAATACTCATTGTACATAAGATTTGTCACTTCTGTTTCGTCCATATAAAATGAGCGGACCTGGACACGCACCGGAGTATTGTTCCAATCACGCATTACATCGTCTTGAACCCTACCTTTGACAAACGTTCCTCCTGGTACAAAAACCAACCCGGGGCCAGCCTCTTGTCCTTTGTAGTTTGTTTCATATTGGAAACCACCACGAGATGAATTAATGTCTAATCCTGTTCCTTGCGAAACATTTGAACGGCGTTTGCTTGAGCTGCAACTTGAAAGAAGTGCAATTATTAAAACGGAAATGAATAGATTTGTGTACGTTTTCATTGTTAATTTTCGATTCATATCAAAGGTGCAATATACGAATAAATAGTGCGTTTATGTACTTACAAAACGAAGTCAAGTCCAAATTAGTATACATAACTCACTATACGAATACATATCCATTCTCGTTATAACTATACATGCGTAACAATTTAATAGCTTTTTTCTTCTTTGTTTGTGGGTGGAATTCCATTTCTGCACAAAGCTTGAATACGCATCCTTTTTTAGACGAAACAATGATTTCGTGGCGTCAATTTAGCGTTGAAGAAACGGGTGTTCATAAAATCACCAAAGATTTTTTGAGCAAACTAGAACTTCCAGTACAGGAAATAGACCCAAGGACAATCCGAATTTTTGGGCGTGGTGGTCAAATGCTTCCATTGAAATTGAGTGATACGGTAGAAACCTTGCACGAGAATGCGCTCATCGTAAAGGGAGAAGAAGACGGTAGCTTTGACGATACGGATTACATTCTTTTTATGGGTTATGCCAACGATACTTGGAATCAAGAAAGTGAAACCTATCTAAACCTCTATCACGATACTGCACAATATTACATCACTTATGGCACTTCTTTTGGAAAACGTGCCTTAGTCCTGGAAGGTACAGACAGCCCTGAAAAAGACGCGGTTGCCAAAGCTGTTTACACCGCCTTTTTAGAGGAAGATAAATACAATTTAGGGTCTCTTGGAAGACGTTGGTTTGGTCAGCGTTTTTCAGATGAAGATGAAGAAACATTCACAATTGAAACGCCCAATGTTGCCTCGGGCACTCAAATTGATGTAGCGGCAAGAGTTGCTTCAAACGGCTCAAACACGACCTCATTTAGGTTGACTATTGGTAGTGATGCAAATGCTAAATCCATCAGCGGCACCAGTAAAACGGTAGTTGGTTCAGAGCCTAGCACAAGTTTTAATCAGCTTCGAGGCATGATTCATTTGCCGCAAAATGCCACAGAAAGCATTACAGCAAAACTATTATATACCTCAAATGGCGATTTGTCTGCCAATGGATATTTGGATTTTTTAGTGGCGCAATACCAAAGAGATTTGGACGGTGCTGGAGGTAGTTTTATGTTCTCATTAGCATCCCAAGACGCTGCACAGCAGTTGGTGGTAGCTTCGTCTTCGTCTGAAACGTGTATTTGGGAGCTTGATAGCGATGATGTCCACACGCCTCCTGCTGGTGCAACCACATTTGGAAGCGATGTTATTGTGGACGAAGACAGTAAATTTTACCTGTCAACAGCCTATAAAACACCAACGTACAGACGCAGCACCCGTGTATTGAACCCCTCTTCGGTTTTAAAAAACATAATGGCTTTGCCGCCCACAACTTATTTGTTGATTACATCAGAAGCATTTCGGAAGGAAGCAGAATTACTGGTAAGTCATCGAAAAAATGTGGCGGGATTGTCGGCTCAAGTTGTAACAGTTGAGGAAATTTATGAGGCCTTCTCCACAGGGCAACAAGATATTGCTGCAATTCGAAATTTTGTGCGCTACCTATATTTCTCACAAGGCAAAAAACTCAAATATTTATGCTTGTTTGGGGATACGAGTTATGACTATAAAAAAAGAACTGCTGCTAATGACATGGTGGTGCCTACTTTCCATGCGTTAAATAGTTTTTCGCTTACCTATTCATTTATGTCAGATGATTTTTTCGTCATGTTGGATGAAAATGAAGGAATGCTAACTTCCTATGACCGTATGGATGTCGCTGTAGGTCGTATGGTCTTTTCCGATGCTTCTCAAGCACGTGTTTTGGTGAATAAAGTCATAGATTATGAAAGCCCAACAAATAGGGGTAGCTGGAACAATAGTTTTACAATTCTCTCTGATGATGCAGATGTAGGAAGGAATAAAGATGACTTCTCACTTCAAGTTACACTTAATGCTTTGGGTGATGAAATTGTGCGTCAGAAACCGCTGATGAATATTACCAAGATTCACTCAGACGCTTATAAGCAAGTTGCCTCTGCAGGGGGGGACCGATACCCAGATGTAGAGACCGCTTTAGAGAATAGGTTGGCGCAAGGAACTTTGGTTGTCAATTATTTTGGACACGGAGGTGAAGATGGGTTGGCTCAAGAATTTATTGTGGACAAAGACATGGCCTCAACCTTGTTTCACCCCGGTAAATATCCGCTTTTTATCACGGTTACTTGCGAGTTTTCTCGATTTGACAACCACACAAGACCTACGGCTGGTGAAATGCTTTATCAAAATCCAACAGGCGGTGCCATTGGTATGATTTCGACTACCCGACAGATTTACATTGACAGAGGAGTTGATTATAATAAAATTTTATCCAAGTACTTATTTGCTTACGGAAGTGAAGATTACACCAGTATTGCTGAAGCCTTGCGACTTGCTAAAAATGAATTTACAGATGCAAACCAAAAACGGGTGCTTTTTTATATTGGTGATCCAGCCCTTAAACTTCACATTCCCAAGCGAGAAATTGCCATATCGCATTTAAATGGCGTTCCTATTGATGAGATTCCTGTTGCAGAACGTCAATTTAACGCACTTGATAAGATCACTTTGGGTGGAAAAATATTGGGCCCTTCAGGCGTACTTCAACAAGATTTTAATGGAACAGTTAGCCTTCAGATTTTTGACAAAGAAGTGGAACGTTCAACACTTGGCAATGACCAAGGTAAAACAATGAACTTTCAAACACTTGGCGAACAAGTTTTCGAAGGACTTGCAACGGTTACCAATGGCCTATTTTCGTCAACTTTTGTGATTCCAAAAGACATCAATCTAGATGTAGACGCTGCTAGAATCAGTTTTATTGCGTTTAACCAAGACAAGTCCGAGTCTGTGGGTGGTTTTTCAAATCAGTTTAACATAGGCGGAATAAATACGGCTGCAATTAGCGATACGCAAGGTCCCACCATAGACGTTTTCTTAGAAAACAGAAGTTTTATTGATGGTGGAAAGGTCTTTAATAGCCCACTGCTTATCGTTGATTTTGAAGACGAAAATGGCATCAATTCATCTGGTGGATTGGGACACGATATTATCGCTACGATAGATGATAATCAAGCGAGTCCTTATGTGCTCAATGCTTTTTATTCCACAGCATTAGATGATTTTACCAACGGAACGCTTACATATCCATTAAATAACCTGGAATTGGGTCTACACACCCTAACGTTACGCGCATGGGACACCCACAACAATCCAAGTAGTAAGACTATTAGTTTTACGGTTATTGATAGTAGTGTAATTCAAATTGAAAATGTATTCAATTCTCCTAACCCTGTTACAAATCAAACAATATTTTTTGTGCAACACAACAGACCAAGGGAGTTGCTTGACGTGAAAATTTCTATATTTACTGTCGATGGTAAACGCATCTGGCACAACAGTCAAGAAGTGTTTTCATCTAGCTACCTGATCGATAGCTTAACGTGGGATGCAACAACCTATAGCGGTCAAAAAGTAAATAAAGGAACCTATATATACACGATTGAACTATTTTCTACGTTATCAAGTTCGAGTGACGTATACTCCGGAAAACTTATTGTAAACTAATTATGAAAAAAACAATACTATTTATACTGCTCTTATTAGCAACCCAACTCACTTTTGCGCAAAATAATATTCGTGTGGTTACCACAGCTGTGCCCTTTTTATCCATTGCCCCTGATGCGCGCTCTGCTGGTTTAGGAGACCAAGGTGTTGCAACCTCTTCAGATGCATTTTCAAATCATTGGAATCCTGCTAAATATGCTTTTATTGGAAATGACACGGGTGCTGCTATTAGTTATACCCCTTATTTGAGCAAACTGGTAAACGATATTTTTTTAGCTGATGTAACATATTATAGGGCAATAGACGATCGTTCTGCTTGGTCTGTTGGTCTACGCTATTTTAGCCTTGGCGAAATCCAGATTGGGGAAACACCTGCTGACTTTATAAACCCACTTATCGAAAGACCTAACGAATATGTTTTTGATGCTTCTTATGCACTAAAACTCAGTGATAAATTCGCTATGGCCATTCAAGGATCGTTTTTGACTTCGGACCTTAAATTAAAATCATCTACAACGAACGACAGTACCTCTGCGAGTACGGTTGCTGTTGGTGTTTCTGGTTTTTACCAATCTTATGAAGTGCCTTACGCTAGTTTTTCTGGTATGTGGCGTGCAGGGTTCAATATTTCAAACATAGGTCCTAAATTAAAATATGAAGACGAGGGTCAATCAGATTTTTTACCAACCAATTTAAAACTGGGTGGTGGTTTTGATTTTATTTTTGATTCCTACAACAAACTTGCGGTAAGCTTGGAAATCAACAAGCTTTTGGTGCCTTCTCCAAGTGTTGTTGGTACTGATGGGAGTTACAGCCAACCTGCTGACGTGGGCGTTTTGTCTGGTATCTTTAAGTCGTTTGGCGATGCGCCCGACGGTTTTAGCGAGGAATTAAAAGAATTTACGTGGTCGCTTGGTGCTGAATTTATGTATGATGAATCATTTGCGTTGCGTGCTGGATACTTTAATGAGAACGAACTAAAAGGTGCTCGAAAATTCTTCACCCTTGGTGCTGGATTTAAATACAATGTTATTGATGTTGATTTATCCTATTTAATATCTGCCGGTAGGGTTATAAACCCACTTGAAAACACCTTGAGGTTCTCCTTGACGTTCAATTTTGGGGCAGAGCGCTATTAAGCCTTAGTTTTTGTTTTTTTGCCAAAGTAAGTTGCCTTATCTTTGCCATTCGCATAACAGACGCGCCTTATGAAAGAAGTCACACGTGACACCTATCTCGATTGGTACAAAAACATGATGTTTTGGCGCAAGTTTGAAGACAAACTTGCCTCAGTATATATCCAACAAAAAGTACGTGGGTTTCTACACCTATACAATGGACAAGAAGCCATTTTAGCAGGTTCACTCCACGCCATGGACCTTACTAAAGATCGCATGATTACCGCATACCGTAATCACGTACAACCCATAGGAATGGGCGTTGATCCTAAAAGAGTGATGGCTGAGCTTTTCGGAAAAGCTACAGGAACATCTAATGGATTGGGCGGTTCTATGCACATTTTTTCAAAAGAACACCGTTTTCACGGGGGGCACGGAATTGTAGGGGGTCAAATTCCCCTCGGTGCTGGAATGGCCTTTGGTGATAAATATCATGGAAGCGATGCCGTAACACTTTGTTTTATGGGCGATGGTGCTGTGCGCCAAGGTTCACTACACGAAACACTTAATTTGGCTATGCTCTGGAAGCTGCCTGTAGTATTTATTGTCGAAAACAACGGATACGCCATGGGTACTTCAGTAGAACGTACAGCCAATCATACAGATATTTGGAAACTTGGACTAGGCTATGAAATGCCTTGTGGTCCTCTTGACGGTATGAACCCTGTTGCTGTTGCTGAAGGTATAGACGAAGCCATTCAGCGTGCACGTCGTGGCGATGGCCCTACATTCTTGGAGGCCAAGACCTATCGTTACCGTGGTCACTCCATGTCTGATGCACAACATTACCGTACTAAAGATGAGGTTGAGGAATATCGCAAGATTGACCCCATCACTCAGGTAAAAGACATTATCCTAGCGGAAAACTACGCTACTGAAGAAGAACTGGCAGAAGTACTTGTAGATGTAAAAGCACGTGTAAAGGAGTGTGAAGCGTTTGCAGAATCATCGCCATTCCCTGAAAAGAATGTAATGTACGACGCAGTTTACGAACAGGAAGATTATCCATTTATCTCTCACAAACTATAATATGGCTACAATCATCAATATGCCGCGCTTAAGCGACACCATGGAAGAAGGAACAGTAGCTTCATGGCTAAAACAAGTAGGTGATAAAATTGAAGAAGGTGATATTCTTGCCGAAATCGAGACCGATAAGGCCACCATGGAATTTGAATCTTTTCACGAAGGTACACTCTTACATATTGGCGTTCAAGCTGGTGAAACCGCTCCCGTAGATGTGTTGTTGGCTATCATTGGTGAAGAAGGCGAAGATGTTTCAGCACTGCTCAATGCAGATGCGCCCGCTGAAGAAGTAAAAGCTGAGGCAGAAACAACAGCTACAGCTCCTGCTGAAGCTGCAGCTGCAGCCATTCCTGAAGGCGTTGAAATCATCAACATGCCACGCCTTAGTGATACCATGGAAGAAGGAACCGTAGCCTCTTGGCTCAAACAAGTAGGCGATGCCGTTGAAGAAGGCGATATCCTTGCCGAAATCGAAACGGACAAAGCCACCATGGAATTTGAATCGTTCTTTTCGGGAGTTCTATTACACATTGGTATCCAAGTAGGTGAGACTGCTGCAGTAGATACATTGCTCGCTATCATTGGCCCTGAAGGTACAGATGTTGCGGCTATTCTTGCTGCACCAAAAGCAGCTGCTCCAGAATCAGCAACTGTTGCGGCACCCGTACAAACGGAAATTCCTATTGAAACACCTGCAGTTGCTGCAGCTGTTGCAACACCCACAGCCGTTACTACAAGTAGTGGAAGAATAATGGCGTCGCCATTAGCTAAAAAAATTGCCAAGGAAAAAGGGATTGACCTTAACCTTGTGACTGGAACTGGAGAATCTGGAAGAATTGTAAAACGTGATGTTGAGCAATTTACCCCAGCAGCAGCTACAGCAGTTGCGCCTGCTCAAGCAGCAGTCTTTGTCCCTGCGGGTCAAGAAAAGCAAGAAGAGATTCCCAATTCGCAAATGCGTAAAACCATTGCAAAACGTCTTGGCGCATCTAAATTCAGCGCCCCCCACTACTATTTGTCAGTGGAGTTTGATATGGATGCAGCAATTGCATTTAGAAAACAATACAACTCCATTCCAGATACCAAAATATCATTTAATGATATCGTGGTAAAAGCAGTGGCACTATCCCTAAAAGCACACCCACAGGTAAATTCACAATGGTTTGAAGATAAAATGGTGCTCAATCACCATGTGCATGTTGGTGTAGCCGTAGCCGTTGAAGATGGTCTTGTTGTTCCTGTCTTGAAGTTTGCTAACGAAATGAACCTCCCGCAAATTGGTTCACAAGTGAGAGATTATGCCGGTAGAGCAAGAAGTAAAAAACTTACGCCACAAGAAATGGATGGCAGTACATTTACAGTATCCAACCTAGGTATGTTCGGTATTGATGAGTTCACATCCATTATCAATCAACCAAATTCTGCGATTCTTTCCGTAGGTGCCATCGTGCAAAAACCTGTAGTAAAAGAAGGAGAAATTGTTGTGGGTAATACAATGAAGCTTACCCTAGCCTGTGACCACAGAACAGTGGATGGGGCAACTGGAGCACAGTTTTTACAAACCCTTAAAGAGTATATCGAAAATCCCATTCGATTGGTCGTTTAGTTGTTTTGGATACTACGAAAAACATTGTGATAACTGGAGCTAGCCGTGGTATTGGTTTAGCACTTGTTAAATGGTTTTCAGCTAATCATCATAAAGTGTGGGCACTCTCACGCAACACGACACCAATAACGCAGCTAAACTTGCCCAACGTCACAGTCAACGCACTTGATTTAACAGATGAAGATGCCGTGGCAGCGTGGTCAAAAAATGAGGCACCTGACAATATTGATACCTTGATTAATAACGCAGGAAAGCTTGTCAATAAACCCTTTGCCGAAACCACACAATCCGATTTTGAAGCCGTATTCAAGGTCAATGTTTTTGGCCTAGCCAATATCACTCGTGCCTTATTAAAAAAGTTACAGCCAGGAGGTCATGTGGTCAATATCAGTAGCATGGGAGGAATTGGTGGTACATCGAAATTTCCAGGTTTGGCTGCCTACAGCAGCAGCAAAGGAGCTGTTTCCATACTCACAGAGTTACTGGCCGAAGAACTTAAAGAAACGGGTCCTGCCGTAAATGCATTGGCGCTTGGCGCTGTGCAAACAGAAATGCTTTCCGATGCTTTCCCGGGACTTGAAGTACCCATGACCGCAGCCATGATGGCCGATTATATTGCCCAATTTGCGCTTGACGGACATCTTTTCTACAACGGAAAAGTGCTGCCGGTATCGAACACAACACCCTAATGTCATCTGATTTTTATTCATATTTACCTGAGCCAGCCATTACAAAATGTGCTGCGCTTGTAGCGGGACACAAGGTTGTGATTCATGTTGTTCGCAATCGCAAAACCAAGCATGGTGATTTCAGGGTACAGCCCAAAAAACCTGTCTCCATCACCATTAATGCCATGGAAAATCCATATCGTTTTCTGCTCACCTTTTTGCACGAATGGGCACACTATAAGGTGTTCAGCTCCTATACATTTAGAAAGAAACCACATGGAAAGGAGTGGAAATCAGCATTCCAACAAATGGTAGCTCCTTTTTTGGAAGGGGATATCTTTCCAGAATCGCTGTTGATACCACTTAAAAAACATACGCAAAATGCTAAGGCAACCTTCGCTGCTGATGCCAATCTTACGATGGCGCTTCGAGAATATGATCCACCCAATAATAAAAAATGTATTTTTGAATTGGAGCAGGGCGCACTTTTTAATGCGCAAGACGGGCGTGTTTTTAGCAAAGATGCCAAACGCAGAACCCGATTTGTTTGCACGTGCATCAAAACCAAGAAGCAGTACCTGTTTCCACCTTTTGTAGAAGTAAGTCCGATATAATGGAATCTAAATTTGATTTTTCCGATAATCCTCAAGATGCCCCAAAAAAGCAGGGCTTGACGTTTAAGCTTGGCTATTTGCGTCAGCTTTTTGATATTAGTAAGGATACAGACTATGCCGCAACATTAGAGGCCGTACGCCAAGACATTCCTTTTAGAGGTGCAACTGCTTGGGTGCTTATATGTTCTGTTTTTATTGCTTGTATAGGCTTGAATACCGATTCCACCGCAGTTGTTATAGGAGCCATGCTTATTGCACCACTAATGGGTCCTGTGCTTGGCACTGGCGTTGGGTTGGCCATTAATGATTTGGACATGATCAAATCAGCCACACAGAATTTTGTTGTTATGGTGCTGCTTAGCGCCGTGACCGCTACGGTCTTTTTCTTATTTTTTCCGCTACAGCAAGAATCATCAGAACTTTTGGCACGTACCCAACCAGATATAAGAGACGTTTTTATTGCCTTTTTTGGCGGTGCGGCACTGGCCATTGCGCGTACCAAGAAGGGAACCATTGCCTCTGTTATTTTTGGTGTTGCTATTGCTACGGCACTTATGCCGCCCTTGTGCACCATTGGCTATGGTATAGCTGTAGGTAATGTTAGCTATGCACTAGGTGCGCTATACCTCTTTTTTATCAACGCGACTTTTATAGCCTTTGCCTCTTTTGTAGTTGTAAAACTGTTGCGCTTTCCCTTGATTCACTATGCCGATTCCAAAAGACGTCGGTTTGTGGTTCGCGTGGTAAGCTTTTTTGCTGTGTTGGTTATGATACCTGCAGGGGTTACATTTATCAATGCTTTGGGTGAAAACGCTTTTAGAAAACAAGCAAATGCCTATTTAGATACCCATGTCTCGACATTGCCCTATGGCGATTATCTGGTGTCATCAGCAGCAATTCAATACAACAGAAAGTCGGAAAGCCAACTGCTTATAAATCCATTAGGGCTGGTTCAAATTGACTCCACTACGATGCGTGTTTTGGAGCAGGAGTTATCAGCTTATGACAAGCTAAAAGATGCGAAGCTGATCATATTTTCTAAAGACTAAGCACAATTTAGTTATGCACTTGCTTTATTTTCTTCATTAGGTTTGAAGAGTAAACAAAGTCGTTAACAGCGTCATTATCCGTATTAAATATGAGCTCTTTGCTGCCTTCCCAAGCCTTCAAACCATCCTTTAAAAATAAAATGGTATCTCCAATTTCCATAACAGAATTCATGTCGTGAGAATTGATGACCGTTGTGATGTTGTTTTCTTGGGTAATTTCTCTAATGAGATTGTCAATAACGATGGCTGTTTTTGGGTCTAGCCCTGAGTTAGGCTCATCACAAAACAGGTATTTAGGCTTCATGACTACAGCGCGTGCAATGGCAACCCTTTTTTGCATACCGCCGGAAAGCTCTGCTGGAAGTTTGTTATTGGCATTTTCAAGGTTTACGCGTTCAATAACCTCTTCGGCGGCACATTTAATTTCCGCGTAGCTTTTTTTGGTTAGCATTTTCATAGGAAACATGACGTTTTCCAAAACGGACATGGAGTCAAACAGTGCACTTCCTTGAAAAACCATACCCATTTCCCTACGCAATGTTCGTCTGCTTTCTTCGTCCATTTCGCCAAAGACCTGATCATTGAAGTACATTTGCCCACTATCTATTTGGTGTAAACCCAACAGGCATTTAAGTAATACCGTTTTTCCCGAACCACTCTGCCCAATGATAAGATTGGTTTTTCCGGCTTCAAAAGTCATGCTAATCCCTTTAAGCACTTCTGTGCCGTCAAATGATTTCATGATGTTTTTAAGTGTTATCATCAAGCAAGTAACATTTGTGTAATGAAATAATTAAGTACGATGATGACTACTGATGTCCATACAAAGGCAACCGTTGCGGCTTTCCCTACTTCCAATGCGCCCCCCTTCATATAATAACCGTGATAAGAGGGAATGGTAGCCAAAACCATGGCAAAAATCAACGTTTTTATAAAGGCATATACCACATGATAAGGCCTAAAGTCGAGTTGTATGCCTTCGATAAAATCAGCGCTACTCGAAAACCCGCCGTATATGGTAGCGGCATAACCGCCAAGAATACCTAGAAACATGGAAAAATTTATCACGATAGGCAACAAAAGCATGGAAATTATCTTCGGAAATACCAAGTAATTTACGGAGTTGATGCCCATAACTTCTAATGCATCAATTTGTTCGGTCACGCGCATGGTGCCTATACTAGATGTAATAAACGAACCTACCTTACCAGCAAGGATAATGCTCATAAACGTTGGTGCAAACTCCAGTATCACTGATTGTCGTGTGGCAAAACCAACTAAATTTTTTGGAATAAGTGGATTTTCAATATTGAGTGCTGTTTGAATGGACACAACACCGCCGACAAAAAAGGATAGAAAGGCAACGATACCTAAAGATCCAATAATAAGATCTTGTATATCTTTAAAAATAAGTTTTCGCATCACTTTCCCCTTGGTGGGCTTGATAAAAACCAACCTAAGCATTAAAATGTATTCACCGATGTAATGCAGTATTTTCACTCAAACGAAAGTAAAAAATAATGTTACTATAACCTAAGTCTCAAAATAAAAATAAAAATTTGTTAAAATCTTAAATATGAAAACCAAATCTCTCCATCTAATTGTTGGTCTTCTTTTGTTGGGCTGCACCTCAAATCATGACAGTGGTAAGACCAAACTCATGGTAGGTATTGTAGTCGATCAAATGCGCCAGGATTACCTATATCGATTCCAGTCTCACTTCGGCGAACACGGATTCAAACGTTTTTACAACGAAGGTTTTGTGGCAAAAAACCACCATTTTGACTACCAACAAACCAAAACAGGCCCTGGACATGCAAGTATTGCCACAGGAACCCCTCCTGCCATTAATGGCATTATAGCCAATGATTGGTTTGATAAGCAAAGCGGAAAACATCGCTACTGTGTTGATGACCATAACTTTTTGTCATTGGGGACAGCAAAGACCAAGGGCAAAGCACCTACCGCTCTTTTGGTTTCCACATTTGCAGACGAGAATAGATTGGCAACCCAGATGAATGGCAAAGCTGTTAGCGTTTCTTTGAAAGATCGAAGTGCTATACTCTCCATTGGCCATACTGCCAATGGCGCCTATTGGTTCTCAGGCGGAGATGAAGGCAATTTCATCAGCAGTACTTTTTACATGGATGCATTACCCGCATGGGTAGCAGATTTTAATGCTTCTAGAAAAATTGATGATTATCTCACTACTTGGGATACCTATTATCCCATCACTCAATATACAGAAACAGGTCCAGATGATAGTCCGTACGAAAAGCGACCTAAAGGGAAAGAAACGCCTACATTCCCTTATGATTTAGCTGCTCTAGCTGCCTTTAATGGTGGTTACGGAGTATTGGCTGCCACTCCTTTTGGTAATAGCCTAGTTACAGATTTTGCATTGGCAGCTCTTAAAGGGGAGGACTTAGGCGCAGATAATCATGCAGACGTATTCATGGTTTCTTATTCATCAACAGACTATATCGGACATGATTTTGGCACAAACGCAAAGGAGTTGCAAGACACCTACATTCGTTTAGACCTGGAACTTGCAAGACTATTTGAGGCGCTAGATGCGCAAGTGGGTAAGGGTGCATATTCTGTTTTCCTCACCTCAGATCACGGCGTGGCTCCTGTGCCTAATTATCTAACCGACAACAAAATACCAGCAGGATATTTTAGCAAGAAGCCTTTTGTAAAGGCACTCAAAGAAGCCATGTTTGATGCTTTTGGAGTGCGCAATATTATCCTTGATGTGTCGAATGATGAAATTTACCTCAACCACGATCGTATTTTTACCGCAAAACTAGATCTTGATGTTATAAGTCGTTTTGCTACTGCTTTTATACAGCGACAAGATGGTATTGCCGCTGCTTATGCAACATCAAATCTTATGCAAATGGATGCTGACAATCCAATTATTGAACGCTTGCAAAAAGGATATAATCCCAAACGTTCTGGCGATATTATATATATGCTACTGCCAGGTTATATAGCCAATCGTACTTATGGTACCACACATGGTTCAGCCTTTATCTATGACACCCATGTTCCGCTGTTGCTTTATGGAAATGGCATTCAAAAAGGGAGTACATTTCAAAGGACAAAAATCTCAGATATCGCGCCAACAATATGCGCGTTGTTAGAAGTTAGCAATCCAACAGGTGTTATAGGAAACCCCATTGGTGAGGCATTGAAAAGCCGTTAAAATCTGTAAGTAAACGCATTGATGTTCATCCCAGCGCCCACGCTGGCAAAGAGGGCAACATCTCCTTTGTTTATTTGATGACCATCAAGCTCATTTCGCTTAACCAAATCCAATAGGGTAGGGACAGTAGCAACCGAGCTGTTGCCCAATTTATGAATGCTGATGGGCAGTATATCTGCTGGTATGGGTTGACGAAAGAGTCGGTAAAACCTTTTGACGATAGCTTCGTCCATTTTTTCATTAGCTTGATGCAGAAAAATTTTCTTTAAGGAACCAAGTTCTTCACCGCTTTTGTCAAAGCAGTCTTTCATGGCTTGAGGCACATGGCTAATAGCAAATTCATAAACTTTCCTGCCGAGCATTTTAATGTATTTATCTTCAGGATTAGCAGTTGGGTCATTAGACTTTCCAGAAAAGAGGTAAAATGCTTCTTCCGTACTGTAGGTTTGCGAGCTGTAGCTCAATAAGCCGCCTGATTCTTCTGTTTCTTCAATGATGGTAGCTCCGGCGCCATCGGCAAAAATCATGGCATCTCTGTCGTTTTGATCGGCAATTCGCGATAAGGTATCGGCACCGATGACCAGACAGCGTTTGGCCATGCCTGACTTGATAAAAGCTTTTGCTTGAATTACGCCCTCAACCCAGCCAGGACAACCAAAGATCAAATCATAAGCAACACAATTGGGATTCTTTATCTGGAGGTTATGTTTTACTCTTGTGGCCAAGGAGGGTAACATATCAGTTTGTATACAACCGTGCTGGATGTCGCCAAAATTATGGGCTACAATTATGTAGTCCAAGGTTTCAGGATCAAGTGATGCGTCTTCAATGGCCTTTTCAGCAGCCAAAAAAGCAAGGTCAGATGCGGTTTGGTGTGGTTTGGCGTAACGGCGTTCTTCAATACCAGTTATGGCCTTAAATTTTTCAATAATATCTCCATTATCAGCACCAAACGGATTGCCGCTATCGTCTAAAAATGTGTGTGCTAAAAAATCTTGATTTTTTTCTTTGTGTGAAGGAATATAACTTCCAACGCCTGTGATGTGAATTCCCATATTAGACTAAGGTAGTGGTCGTATTATAATGTTCAAATATAGAAATCTATACGGATACAAGAAAAAAGATGTGTTTATAAATGCACTCAACCACAAATTATTGGATTTGCGTGACTGGTTTATCTGCATACATTTCAATGGGTGCACAGGTACACATGAGGTTTCTGTCTCCGTAAGCTTCGTCGACACGTTGGACACTTGGCCAAAACTTATTTTCACGTACAAACTGCAATGGGTATGCTGCCTCTTCTCTAGTATAGGGCAGTTTCCATTCGTGCGCTGTCAACTGCGTCAAGGTGTGTGGCGCATTGCGCAATAAGTTGTTGGTTTGTTCTTTTGTGCTGGCCTCAATTTCATAGCGAATAGAAATAAATGCTTCACAAAAACGATCTAATTCCGCCATGTTTTCACTTTCAGTAGGTTCAATCATCATGGTGCCCGGAACGGGAAACGATACCGTTGGCGCATGAAAACCATAATCGATCAAACGCTTGGCAATATCCATTACTTCTATGCCTTTGTCTTTGAAAGATCGGCAGTCAATGATAAACTCGTGTGCTGCTCGGTTGTTGTCGCCACTATACAAAACAGGGTAGTGCTTCGCAATACGTTCCTTAATGTAGTTTGCATTTAATATGGCTACTTCTGTGGCTTTCTTTAGCCCTGCTGCGCCTAGTAAGCGTATGTAGGCATAAGAGATCAGACAAGCAAGTGCTGAGCCATAGGGTGCTGCAGAAAGTGCTGCTATTCCTTGTTCGCCACTAGTTGGAATTATGGCGTGATTTGGCAAGAACGGTACCAAGTGTTTGGCAACACATATTGGACCTACTCCTGGACCACCACCTCCGTGTGGTATGGCAAAAGTTTTGTGGAGGTTCAAGTGACAAACGTCTGCGCCAATAACAGCCGGATTGGTTAAGCCAACCTGCGCATTCATGTTTGCACCATCCATATATATTTGCCCCCCTTTGCTGTGGACATAAGCGGTTATTTCTTTTATGGACGATTCGAAAACGCCATGCGTAGATGGGTAGGTGATCATCAGTGCTGCCAAATTATCGGCATGTTCATTTGCTTTGGCCTTTAGGTCGTCAAGGTCGATGTTTCCTTTTTCGTCAGTACCTACTACAATGACTTGCATGCCAGCCATTACTGCAGAGGCTGGGTTGGTGCCATGTGCAGAAGCTGGAATAAGACAGATGTTACGATGTGCATCGTAGTTGGCAAGGTGATAAGCTCTGATGACCATCAATCCTGCAAATTCGCCTTGTGCGCCAGAATTAGGCTGCAAAGAGGTGCCGCCGAAGCCTGTGATTTCTGTTAGGTAGTCAGCTAGGTCATGCAATACGCTAGTGTAGCCAGCCGCTTGGTCAATGGGTGCAAAAGGATGCATATTGTTCCACTGTGGATCGCTTAAGGCGAACATTTCCGTAGCTGCATTGAGCTTCATGGTGCATGAACCCAGTGCAATCATGGAATGATTTAGTGCCAAGTCTTTGCGTTCAAGGGATTTGATATAACGCATCATGCTGGTTTCGGCATGGTAACTATGAAACACTTCATTGGTTAAAAACGAGGTTGTTCGTTTATGCGAAACAGGCAGGCAGTCCATTTCAACCAAATTGACATCAACAGCGGATTGTTTTGTTGCCTCAGTTAATATATCAATCAAAGTTTGAATGTGGTGATCTTCTGTCGCTTCATGGAAGGTAATGCTTAATTCACTGTCGTTGATTTGACGCAGATTGATTCCTTTGGCAGCTGCCAAGCGTAGTATTTCTTGGGCAGGCGCTTCAATGTGAAGTGTGTCAAAGAAAGCTTTGTTCTTTTGGGTTATGCCCAATTGTTCCAGTGCTTGATTGAGTTGGCAAGCATGACGGTGTATGCGTGTCGCAATTGATTTTAATCCTTCTGGGCCGTGGTATACAGCATACATTCCTGCCATAACAGCTAGCAGTACTTGTGCAGTACAAATATTAGATGTAGCCCTATCTCTCTTGATGTGCTGCTCGCGTGTTTGCAAGGCCATACGTAAGGCTCTATTACCAGATTTATCTTGGGTAACACCAATAATTCTGCCCGGCACACTGCGTTTGTAGGCAGTTTTAGTTGCAAAGAATGCTGCGTGTGGTCCTCCGTAACCAAGTGGAATACCAAAGCGTTGACTGCTTCCCACTACAACATCTGCACCCAAAGTTCCTGGTGCTTCCAAAAGCACCAAACTCATAAGGTCAGCAGCAACTGCTGTCTTAACTTCTGCTTGGGCAGCATTGTCAATAAAAGTTTTTAGGTTTGGTATATTACCATCAGTAGCTGGGTACTGCACCAAGGCACCAAAGAATTCGGCTGTGGGTATAAAATCATCACAACTGCCATAAACAAGTGTAATGCCAACGGGAACTGCTCTTGTTTCTAGCACAGATTTGGTCTGTGGTAAAGTATTTTCATCTACAAAAAACAGTTTTGCGTGTTCTTTTTTCTGTGTTCTTGTGCGCTGACCAAACAGCAGGCTCATCGCTTCTGCTGCAGCTGTAGATTCATCCAAAAGAGAAGCATTGGCAAGTTCCATTCCTGTGAGTTCTACAATCATGGTTTGGAAGTTGAGCAGCGCCTCCATGCGACCTTGGGCAATTTCGGCTTGGTAAGGTGTGTATGCCGTATACCAACCTGGGTTTTCCAATATGTTTCGTTGGATTACACCCGGTAATATGGCCTCGTGATATCCCAAGCCAATAAAGGAGGTAAATACCTTGTTGTGTTTCCCTAAGGCAGCAATGTGTTTTGAAAAGCTATGTTCGCTCATGGCTTCAGGAAGCGACATGGGCGCATGCAGCCTAATGGCATCTGGAACAGTCTGTGTAACCAATTCTTCAAGAGATGATGCTTCGATAAGCGAAAGCATTTTGTCCAACTCCTTTTCGTTTGGACCTAAGTGACGAAGTGCAAAGTTTTGCGTATCCATGAACACCAGTTTTTATACCTTTCCAAAGGTAAATTTTTGATTAAAATCAAAAAAATGAAACCTAACCATTTCAGCCTAAAGTTGTTAACCATAAATGACTACCTTATTAACACATTTGGTAGTTTTGTAGTTCTTTATGAAGCACATCAATTTACGTTTATATATTAAATCTAGCTTGCATGTTGCCTTGTCGCTATGGGCTTTTTGCTGTGTGTTTGCCATCCAACAAGAGCTTGATTTAGCTGTTTCATTGCAGTGTGCTATTTTTGGTTTCGGTTGGTTTGCATATCAATATTTTCATTTCATTGTGCCTGCCTTGGTGGAAAAACGAAGGATTAATTTGCCACAAGCCATTATGCTCCTTAGCGCAATAACAATTGGCTTTTATGGGCTTGTCGCACAAACCACTACCGTTTGGTTGATTTTTGTTTTTGTAGGTGTAATAACAACCTTATACGCACTACCTTTCGGTGCCCATATGGGTTTGCGCTATGTTCCTTCGCTTAAGATATTTATTGTGGCCTTGTGCTGGTCAGTCTTAGCTACTTTTAGTTTGTATGATTTGCCCTCGGTTCATTTTGCTTTGGTTGCCTCAAAAGCCATTCTATGGGTATTGGCGTTGATTGTACCACTCGAAATTCACGATCTTAACAGAGATGCTCCAAGCTTAAAAACACTGCCCCAAGTTTTGGGTGTTAGCGGGGTAAAGTTGCTGTCATATGCGTTGATTTTGATGGCTGCCGTTTTGGCCTTAATGACTTCAACTTCAGTCACCTTTGCTTGGGTTGAAATAGGAATGCTAGCAGTACTTGGAATACTTATTTTTAAAGTAAAAACGGATCGGCCAAAACACATTACCTCCCTGTTGGTTGAAGCTATTCCAGTGTTTTGGTTGGCTTTAAGCTATGTGGCTTTTACTTATTGTTGATGTCTTTGGCGCTTTGATGCACTTTTTCACCTAAGGATACTTTATATGCAATCATGGCCTCACGCAAGGCTGGATTTTTCACCCCTAGTATTTGACATGCCAACAGTGCTGCATTTTTTGCGCCGTTTAGTGCTACGGTAGCAACAGGCACGCCTCCTGGCATTTGCAGTATGGATAAAACAGAATCCCAACCGTCGATTGAATTGGAAGATTTAACGGGCACACCAATTACGGGCAATGGGCTAATTGAAGCCACCATTCCAGGCAGGTGGGCTGCTCCGCCGGCTCCAGCAATGATAACGTCAATACCATTTTCATGTGCCGATTTTCCAAACGTCATCATTTTATCGGCAGTTCTGTGCGCGGATACTATATCAACATGTGTTTCGATTTCAAAAAGGGCCAAGGTGTCAATGGCGTCTTGCATTACGGGTAGGTCGCTTTTGCTTCCCATGATAACGGCTACTTTCATGTTAATTCGCTTTAAGTTTAAGTTTTGCTTTTAAGTCTTTAATTTCTTTAAAAATAACATTTAAATCCGCACCTGTAAGCGTAATATGCCCCATTTTTCGTTGCGGTTTGGTAGTTTTCTTTCCATAGATGTGTAGGGCAGCTTTTGGTGTATTTAGAATGTGATCTACGCCGTCATACACAAACGGGCCAATCAGCTCTTGTGGACCAACCACATTGGCCATGATGGCAGGTTGATCAAAGCTTGTTTTCCCTAGAGGTGCGTTAAGTATCGCACGTATGTGCTGCTCAAATTGTGAAGTATTGGCACCTTCTATAGTCAGGTGACCGCTGTTGTGCGGCCGTGGTGCCACTTCGTTTATTAGCAGGTTATTCTCCTCATCAACAAAAAACTCAACTGCTAATAAGCCAATATGCCCCCAAGCACTTACCAACTTATGGGTAATGTCATGAGCCTTTTTGGCAATTTCTTTGCTTATGTCGGCAGGGAAGTAGACATACTCTACTTGATTAGCTTCTGGATGAAAAGCCATCCCCACAGGGGGGTAAAGTGCAATTTCACCGTCAGGATTTCGAGCTGCGATAATGGCTATTTCTTGCTTGATGGGAACCAGTGCCTCGATGATACATGGGTTATCAGGCAAAGCATCAATAGCCGCTTTATCATCAATTTTTTTCACACCAAAACCGTCATACCCAAAGCGTGCAGCTTTCCAGATAAAGGGAAAGTTAAAGCTGCCCTTTGAAACATGCGCCAACAGTTCTTTTTTGTTTTCGCAAGAAATAAAAGGTGCAGTTGGTAGTTTTTGTTGTTCAAAAAACGCTTTTTGTGTTTGTTTGTTTTGAATGATGTCAAGTGTTGCCGGTTTTGGATAAACCAAAACACCAGCTTTCTCCAATTCATAGAGGGCATCTATGTTAACATGCTCAATTTCAATGGTAAGTACGTCAACTTCTTTACCAAAGTTTAGGACTGTTTCATAGTCCATCAAGTCGCCTTGAACAAATCGGTAACAGCTGTTTTTTGCGGGTGCTCCAGCGTTGGAGTCAAGAATATGGGTACGGATATCCCATTTACGCGTCACATCGGTAAGCATTTTGCCTAGCTGACCGCCACCTAAGATGCCTATGGATAAATTGGAAGATATATACTGTTGCATTATCGGCACAAAGGTAAGGATATTCCACAATGTTGCACATCGATAGTCTTCCTGATTAAAATAGAATATCTTTGCATGGAAAATAACAACCATGAAGAACATTATTTTGTTTGGCAAACCTGGAGCAGGAAAAGGAACCCAAGCTGTTTTTTTGAGAGATCATTTTAATTTGATTCACATCTCTACAGGGGATGTGTTTAGATACAACATCAAAAATCAGACGCCGCTTGGCATTATGGCCAAGCAGTATATGGACAATGGTGATTTGGTGCCAGATGAGGTTACTATCCAAATGCTGGAGCGTGAAGTTGACAAAAAACCAGATGCTGCCGGTTTTATTTTTGATGGTTTTCCACGAACCATCTCACAGGCCGAAGCCCTTGACGGCTTTTTGTCTAAAAAGCAAATGTCGATTGCCGCTACCTTGGCGTTAGATGTTGACGAGGATATACTGGTAAGCCGTTTGTTATCTCGTGGAAAAGACAGCGGTCGTGCAGATGACCAAGACGAGGAAAAGATTCGAAATCGCTTTGCTGAATACAATGCAAAAACAGCCCCGCTAATAGCATATTACACGGCACAAGAAAAGTTTCACGCCATAGACGGATCAAGATCTATTGAGGCGATAGCTGACCACTTAACACGAATTGTTGATCAACTGTAATGACAGAAGGTAACTTTGTAGATTATGTTAAAATACACGTTACATCTGGAAACGGAGGTAAGGGCTCTACGCACTTTCACAGGGAAAAATACATCACCAAAGGCGGCCCAGACGGCGGCGATGGTGGACGTGGTGGACACGTAATTGTTCGTGGTGATAAGAATCTGTGGACGCTTATTAACTTTAAGTATAAACGTCATTTTAAGGCAGACCACGGTGGACATGGGAGCAAGAGTAGGAGTACAGGAGCAGATGGAACAGATTTAATAATACCCGTTCCTTTGGGAACCATTGTCAAAGACAACGAAACGGGTGAGCAAATTGCCGAGATTACATCTGAAGCAGATGTGATTGTGGTGCCAGGCGGTATGGGCGGACGTGGCAATTGGCATTTTAGAAGCCCCACCAATCAAGCACCGCGCTATGCACAACCCGGGAAAGAAGGGACTGATCGTGACATTACGCTAGAACTGAAGGTGCTTGCCGATGTAGGGTTGGTAGGTTTTCCAAATGCTGGTAAGTCCACTTTGTTGGCAGCCTTGACTTCTGCAAAGCCTAAAATTGCAGACTATCCCTTTACAACGCTAAAACCCAACTTGGGTATTGTCGAAAACCGTGACTATACATCTTTCGTAATGGCAGATATACCCGGTATTATTGAAGGAGCAGCTGAAGGAAAAGGATTAGGGCATTATTTCTTACGACATATTGAACGCAATAGTGTGCTGCTTTATGTTATTCCAGCTGATGCGGATGATATTAAAAAACAATTTACTATTTTGAACAGTGAATTGACACG
>QXZR01000078.1 GCA_009886265.1 Flavobacteriaceae bacterium | reverse complement strand
GTCTTAGAACTCCCATGTCCCAATAATTTTTGTATAAATCCCATACCACTTCCCAGCCCTAAAAAAAGCGCGGCAAAATAACCCCCTGCTTTTGGCATGGCGGATGGTCGAAAAAAATCAGGTGTGAGCCGTAGGTTTTTCATGTTGTAGCGACGATTTGGGATCGTTTCTACCTGTAATATAATAAAAATTCAATAGCTGCTATGCGTGTTTTAGTGTAGCATCCCAAACAGGATCTTTTGGGGGAGGTGCTATAAAGCCTATGGGTTCTTTTAGGGTAGGGTGGGTCAGCCGGAGTTCACGCGCGTGCAAATGTATGCTGCCGTCTTTGTTGGGGCGCTTGGCGCCGTATTTCAAATCGCCTTTTATGCTAAGTCCCGCCGCGCTTAGTTGCGCCCTAATCTGGTGGTGCCTGCCCGTAAGCAGTTCAATTTCCAACAACGTATAACGGTCTAAGGCCAATTTTTTGGTGTAAATCAATTCGCTGAACTTGCTGTTGGGTACTTCTTTTTTGTGTGCGTAGGATTTGTTTTGCGCTTGCTTTCTGAGAAGGTAGTGCGACAACCGTGTTGGGCTATCTGCAGCTGTTCCGCTTACGACTGCCCAATATGTTTTGGAGGTGGTTTTGTCGGCAAACTGCTTGTTGAGTCTGCTCAGTGCTTTGGAGGTTTTGGCCAAAACCATAACCCCACTGGTGGGTCGGTCTAAGCGGTGTACCAATCCCAAATACACATTTCCGGGTTTTTTATCCCTTACCTTAATGGTGTTTTTCATCACATCCAGAACCGAAAGGTCGTTGGTGTTGTCTCCTTGTGCCAACATGCCCGCCGGTTTGTTTATGACCAGTAGGTGGTTGTCTTCAAAAAGAATTTGCGGCTGCAATTAGTATTGTTCGTCTTTGTTTGGGAAATCATTTGATTTGACGTCTTTGACATACTGCTTTATGGCAGTTGTCATTTGGTCATACAAGTCCATATAGCGGCGTAGAAAACGTGGACTGAATTCGGTAGTTAGCCCCAACATATCGTGCAAGACCAATACCTGACCATCAACATCGCCACCTGCGCCAATACCGATCACCGGTATCTGCACCGCTTCGGCTACTTTTTTGGCAAGCTCAGCGGGGATTTTTTCAAGTACCAAGGCAAAACAACCCAGTTGCTCCAACAGCTTGGCGTCTTCCAACAGTTTTTCAGCCTCGGCTTCTTCTCTGGCCCTGACGGTGTAGGTGCCAAATTTATAGATGGATTGCGGCGTAAGCCCCAAATGTCCCATGACGGGAATTCCTGCGTTAAGGATACGTACCATGGAATCTTTGATTTCGGCCCCGCCTTCAATTTTAACAGCGTGTGCACCGGCTTCTTTCATGATGCGTATGGAAGAACGCAAGGCCTCCTTCGGGTCTGACTGATAGCTACCAAAGGGCAAATCAACCACCACCAAGGCACGCTTCACGGCATTGACAACCGCACTGGCGTGATAAATCATCTGATCAACGGTAATGGGTAGTGTTGTTTCGTGCCCCGACATGACGTTAGAGGCAGAGTCTCCCACCAAGATCACGTCTATGTTTGCCGCATCAACAGCCTTGGCCATAGAGTAGTCGTATGCGGTGAGCATGGATATCTTGGTTCCAGAGGCTTTCATCTCAATTAATGCGTTTGTCGTGACGCGCTTGTACACTTTTGCAGCTGCAGACATATAATTTTTTTTCAAAAATACATTATTGAGCGCATATTACCCCAGACATGACACCCTGTCATGAATTTGTTGTGGCACAAAGATTGAAATAGGTATTTAAAATATATTAAAATGAGTAAAATAATTGGTATTGATTTGGGAACAACAAACTCTTGTGTTTCAGTAATGGAAGGTAATGAGCCTGTTGTTATTCCAAATTCCGAAGGAAAGCGAACAACCCCATCGGTTATTGCTTTTGTTGATGGTGGCGAAATCAAAGTAGGTGACCCTGCAAAAAGACAAGCTATTACCAACCCTACAAAAACTATCTACTCCATAAAGCGTTTTATGGGTAACAAGTTCTCCGAATCTAAAAATGACATTGAACGTGTACCTTATAAAGTAGTTAAGGGAGATAATGACACCCCACGTGTTGATATTGAAGGTCGTTTATATACGCCACAAGAATTATCAGCTATGGTGCTTCAAAAAATGAAAAAAACAGCTGAAGACTACCTTGGACAAAGTGTAACTGAAGCTGTAATTACTGTTCCTGCATACTTTAACGATGCGCAACGTCAAGCGACAAAAGAAGCTGGCGAGATTTCAGGTCTTAAAGTACAACGTATCATCAATGAGCCTACAGCCGCAGCACTTGCTTACGGGTTGGACAAGGGTGGTGCTGACAGAAAAATTGCAGTTTACGATCTTGGAGGCGGAACTTTTGATATCTCCATCCTTGAATTAGGCGATGGCGTATTTGAAGTATTGTCAACTAACGGTGATACCCACCTTGGTGGTGATGACTTTGACGATGTGATCATTCACTGGTTAGCCTATGAGTTTGAGGAAAATGAAGACATCAACTTACGCAAAGACCCAATGGCACTGCAGCGTTTGAGAGAAGCTGCTGAAAAAGCCAAAATCGAATTGTCGACTTCTACACAAACAGAAATTAACTTGCCTTATATCACAGCTACAGCAACTGGACCCAAGCACTTGGTGAAAACACTTACTCGTGCTAAGTTTGAGCAATTGGCTGATGAGTTGGTAAAGCGTTCTATGAACCCCGTTAAAACTGCTTTAGATGATGCTGGCCTGTCTACAGGTGACATTGATGAAGTTATTTTGGTTGGTGGTTCTACGCGGATTCCTATTATCCAAGAAGAAGTTGAGAAATTCTTTGGCAAAAAACCTTCTAAAGGAGTAAATCCAGACGAAGTAGTTGCTATTGGTGCTGCCATTCAAGGTGGTGTCTTAACAGGTGATGTTAAAGACGTATTGCTCTTAGACGTAACGCCACTATCGCTAGGTATTGAAACCATGGGCGGTGTGATGACCAAGCTTATTGAGGCAAACACAACCATACCTTCAAAGAAATCGCAAGTATTTTCTACAGCTGCTGACAATCAGCCTTCTGTTGAAATTCACGTATTGCAAGGTGAGCGTTCCATGGCAGCTGATAACAAAACCATTGGTCGTTTCCATTTAGATGGTATTCCTCCTGCACAACGAGGTGTGCCACAAATCGAAGTTACTTTTGATATTGATGCCAACGGACTGATTCACGTTACGGCCGCAGACAAGGCTACCAACAAGTCACAAGACATTCGTATCGAAGCATCTTCTGGACTTACGGAAGAAGAAATTGAGCGTATGCGCAAAGAAGCGGAGGCCAATGCTGATGCCGATAAAAAAGCCAAAGAATCAGCAGACGTACTAAACAATGCCGATCAAATGATTTTCCAAACGGAAAAGCAATTGAAAGAATTTGGAGACAAACTGTCTGACGACAAAAAAGCACCTGTCGAAACGGGTCTTGAAGCGTTGAAAAAGGCATACGAGTCTAATGATTTAGAAGCCATCAAACCTGCACTTGACAACATTAATGAAGCATGGAAAGTGGCTTCTGAAGAAATGTACAAAGCGCAGCAAGAAGCTGGTGGTGCAGAAGCTCCTCCAACAGATGGTGCTGATGGATCTTCACCTTCTGACGATGATGTTGAAGATGTTGATTTTGAAGAAGTAAAATAATTATATCTGCGCCCCGCAAAAGCGGGGCGCTTCTTTTTTTATGGAACAAGAAGCAATCTTAAAGAAAATACAAGAACGCTGTGCCAATACGTTTGTCGATACCCTCGATATCAAATTTATTGAAGTAGGCGAAGATTATCTTGTTGCCAAAATGCCTGTTACGCCTGCAGTATTGCAATTAGACGGGGTATTACACGGGGGTGCTACGGCTGGCTTGGCCGAGACCGTGGGTAGTGCCGCCTGCGCCATATTTCGCGGTGCCGATGATATCATGATTCGTGGTATTGAAGTTTCTGCCAATCACGTGCGGGGCGTTCGCTCAGGTCATGTGTATGCCAAAGCAGTGGCTGCGCATATGGGCAAGACCATGCAGCTCTGGCAGATATCCATCACTGACGATGATGACAAACTCGTATCTTCCTGTAAGTTAACCACCCTTTCGCTCAGCAGAAAAAAATAGATTTTGTACCTTGAAAATTAAATTTAAGGGCATGCATTTAGAAAAAATTCGAGAAAGCCAACAGGGTCGTTTTGACCGCTATGTGATTGGAAGTCTTATCATCGTATTTGCTTTTTTTGTTGCACAACTCCCACACACCTTTGCCGTAATTAACGCAGTTGGTCTTGACCAGCTTGCCACCCTTGATGTTGCCGGTATGCTCCAAGCGCTTCCGTCCAATACCACCTTGGTGCTCATGCTTTTACCTTTTGTCTTTGTAGCAGCTTTGGTCTTAATATTGATACGCTATATGCATAACATCTCCATTCGTGCATTTATAACTTCACGCGCAAAAATTGATTGGAAACGTATTGGTTTTTCTTTTGTGGGAATTGTCTTGTTGAATTTTTTATTTTTTGTCTTTTCGTATTACAGTAATCCATCACATTTTCAATGGAACTTCGATCCACAAGCTTTTGCCATCTTGTTTTTGGTAGCCATCGTTCTGGTACCCCTACAAACCAGTGCAGAAGAACTCTTTTTCCGAGGCTATTTGATGCAAGGATTAGGGCAAGTATTCAAGCACCGCATTTTTCCATTGCTCATTACTTCGCTGTTGTTTGGGTTTATGCATTTCGGAAATCCAGAGATTGACAAACTTGGCCCCTTATTGATGGTGTCCTATGTGTCTATGGGTTTTTTCTTTGGTATCATCACGCTTATGGACGAAGGTCTTGAGCTAGCACTTGGTTATCATGCGGGTAATAACCTACTTATTTCCCTTTTGGTTACTTCAGACTGGACGGCTTTTCAAACCAATTCCCTATTCTTGGATGTTTCCACGCCTGATGTTTATATGCTTGCCTTTATGCAACTGCCTATGTTGCTGATATTGTTGGCGCTGTTCAGCTGGAAGTATGGCTGGAACAATTGGCGCCAAAGACTGATCAGCAGCCCTAAAGCTTGAGCAGCATTTTAATATCCCCGCGTTCGTAAGGACTATCTTCGTGGGATATTTCTTTAAAACCAAACTTTCGATAGAGCTAGATGGAGTTTTTTAATTTTCTACTTGAATAGAGCAGCATCTCCTTATGTCCCAAGGCAACTGCAGTGCTAATGGCATGTTGTAGTAATTGTTGCCCATAGCCCTTTCCTTGAAATGCGGCTGTAATTGCCATTTTCCCAAGCTCAACACAACCATCAACAGGGGCTAAAAGAGCATAGGTGCCAATAACCACTCCGTTAAGCTTACCAAAGAATATGTTTCCCCCTTTATTGATGATTTCCGATTCGCAGTTTTCAAGTAAGAAAGCATCATAGGGTTCAACCACAAAATACTTGTTTAACCACTCCTCATTTAGTGTTTTGAAAAAAGACCGGAGGGCAGGGGAGTAGGCGCAAATTTCCATTTTAGTCACGCCCTATCATGTTTTTGGGTTGTACCCACTCATCAAACTCCGCTTCAGTAAGATAGCCAGTTTGCAATGCCGCTTCCTTAAGCGTAAGCTTGTTTTGATGCGCCAGATTGGCAATTTCTGCAGCCTTGTAATATCCGATTTTTGGATTTAAGGCGGTCACCAACATCAAGGAGTTTTTAAGCAATTCATCAACCTTATCTGTATTGGGCACTATACCTTGCGCACAGTTGAGGTCAAAGCTTATACAAGCATCCCCAATAAGTTGCGCAGATTCTAAAACGTTTAATGCCATTACTGGCTTGTATACGTTAAGCTCAAAATGGCCTTGTGAGCCTGCAAATGCCACTGCTGTGTCATTGCCCATAACTTGTGCACACACCATGGTAAGCGCCTCACACTGCGTTGGATTCACTTTTCCGGGCATGATGGAGCTACCGGGTTCATTGGCTGGGATAATCAATTCGCCTATGCCAGAACGCGGACCACTGGCCATGATGCGTATGTCATTTCCAATTTTAAACAATGAAACGGCCAACTGACGAAGGGCGCCGTGTGTTTCCACAAGTGCATCGTGAGCAGCCAGTGCTTCAAACTTATTTTCAGCAGACACAAAGGGTAGGTCTGTGAATTGTGCGATATACCTAGATACTCTTTGAGCATATCCCTTTGGTGTATTGATGCCGGTTCCTACAGCAGTGCCACCGAGTGCCAATTGCGCTAAGTGAGGCAATGTGTTTTCCAAAGCCTTAATGCCTTGATTGAGTTGGGCTACGTAACCCGAAAACTCTTGTCCTAAGCTCAAAGGGGTAGCGTCCATAAAGTGTGTGCGCCCAATCTTGATGACATCATCAAAATCAGCTGCTTTTTTAGCCAAGGTGTCTCGCAATTGGGAAACGCCAGGCAGTGTGACTTCCACAATCTTTTTGTAGATGGCTATATGCATGCCTGTAGGGAAGGTGTCGTTTGAGGATTGTGACTTATTCACGTCGTCGTTTGGAAGTAGGGTGCGTTCGCCTTCGCCCAATACGCGCCCTTGAAGTACGTGTGCTCGGTTGGCAATAACCTCATTCACATTCATGTTGGATTGGGTGCCCGATCCCGTTTGCCAAGCCACTAAAGGAAAATGTTCGTTGAGTTCGCCCGCTTCAATTTCATCACATACTTGTGCGATTAAGTCGCGTTTTTCAGCTGTCAAGACACCTAATTCCTCATTGGTATAGGCAGCAGCCTTTTTGAGAACAGCAAAGCCGTAGATGATATCTATGGGCATGGAACTTGGGCTGCCAATCTTAAAGTTGTTCCTAGAACGTTCTGTTTGTGCACCCCAATATTTATCGGCTGGCACTTGAACGCTTCCCATGGTATCTTTTTCTTTCCTAAACTTCATGTGGTTGTTTTGTGCAAAAATACAAAAGGATTAGCAAATTGAGTGTTGCTCGGTACGCAACCAATATGTACCTTTGTAAAAACTTTTACCCATGATTGAATTTGATCAATATCTTGGTTTCTTAGCATTCTTAACCATCCTTACCATAGGATTCTGGTTAATGATTTTTCTCATCACCTTTGTTATTCCATTTTGGTTGACGGGAAATTTGATGCAATGGCTTAAAGAAAAACGCCAAAAAGCGAAGGAGTAACTACAATTCAATTCCTTCACCACCACCATAATCGCCGCCACCTCTTCGTTGACGGTCTTTCTCCTGTCTAAATCTGTATGTGAATGTAAGTTTGTAATAAGGCTTACGTCTTTGGTATTCCGCATCAGTGAAAATGGTTTCTGTAAACGAACTCCACCTCCATATGCCGCTGTTAAACACATCATTAAAATTTAGATTTATGGTCGCATTATTATCAAGAATATCTTTACTCAAACCTAAACTGGTACTGCTAAATCCTTTTCGACTTCCATAGGCCGACTCTTGAGGCCCCATATACCGTATGTTTATTTGCGTATTGATATCCCAAGGGAGTTTTAGATTGTTGCGGAAATTTCCAGACCAACTTTCATTTTCGTTATCCAACACTAGGTTTTCATACGTGCCCTTGTCAATGGTTTTAAAGAGGTTAACGCTTATGTTGGTGCGCCATATTGGCGACCAACGAATAGCACTGTTGGTTTCCAAGCCAAAGCGATCCTGACGTCCAAAGTTGACAGGGAAACGTTTTATAACCGCTGTATTTTCGCCATTCACTTCAACAAATTCTCCAGACTCAACGGTTATGCGTTGTGTTGGTTCATAGGTGCGTCTAAAATAGATAGAGCTATTCAGCGTAAACTTTTTGAATTGTTTTAAATAACCTAAATCAAATCCATCGGAATAACTAGGTCTTAGATTTGGATTTCCTTGATAAAAACTGGTTTCACTTGCCCTTGACCTGAAGGGGTTTAAGCCTCTTGCGCGAGGTCTGCTTAAACGACGGTTGTAGCCAAAGGTGAGGTTGGCTGTTTCTGAAAATTCAACACCAATATTAAGTGTTGGAAATAAGCCGTCAAATATATTATTTTCCGCTTCCGAGGTAGTTTTTTGAATAACCGTCCAATCGGTATGTTCATATCTCAAGCCCGCTAAAAATGAAAAGCCATTCCATTTTTTCCCAAACTGAGAATAAACAGCATGTATGGTTTGCTCGTAATCTAAAAAGTTAGTCAGGTCTTCATCAACAACCATAGTGCCACCCGCAATTTCATTTAAGACCGTAAAACCCGTGTCTTGGTTTTCGTTGGTGGTTCGATACCCTGCTTCGAATTGCGTGTTTTTGTCAATAGGCCACACGTAGTCTATTTGTGTTAAGAACTGTTTTTTGCGCTCCTCTGTATTGTTTTCTTCCAAAAAGCCAAGTGCGTTTGTCGGAAGAAAGGTTTGCGTTTGTAAATCTGAAAATTCGTCTTCAATAATACGTTCTGTTTGAACCGTGACATCAAGCTTGTGTCCTACTTCGTCAAATTTGTGGGTGAGTGAAAAGCTTAATTGCTTACTGACGTCTTTGTCTTCTTCAATTTCAGACCGCAGCGATAATGTCTTGTCTACTGCAAGCAAGGTGTGGTTTTGTTGGTTGTCGGTTATGTCTTCCCCGTCTCTGTCGTTAATGACATAAGAAAATGTAAATTTTGTTTTCTGTGCAAGGTTGATGTCAACCCCCAAATTGACATTGCTACCAACCCTTCTGCGGTCAAAGCTCCGTCTTTCATAGAATTTGTCATAGGTGCCCACTGGAGTGTAGTTGTTTTCTTGAAATGCACCACCCATGTTGGTGTTGTCTCCATAACCAGAATTGGTAAAGAAGTTGAATTTTCCAACCTTGTAGTTGAGACTGGCATTTGCGCCATAACTATCAAATTTACCCCCTGAAACATTAAAGACACCATTAAGTCCTTTTAGGGTGTTTTTGGCCAATATAATATTCACAATTCCCGATGAACCTTCTGCTTGATAACGCGCCGATGGAGCTGTAATAACCTCTACCCGTTCTATTGATTCAGCAGGTAGGTCTGCAAGCGCATCAATTCCATTAATACCAACCAAGCCAGATGGTTTTCCATCAATTAATATGCGAACATTAGCGCTGCCGCGTAATTCTAAATTGCCTTCTAAGTCTAGGGAAAGTGAAGGGATGTTCTCCAACACATCCGACACGTTAGTACCTTTTGCATTGAGGTTCTGTCCTACATTATAAACCCGTTTGTCCAATCTGATTTCCACATCAGATCTTCGTCCGACCAAATCAATACCCGCCAATTGGTTTTCCTTTGGTGTTAATTGAAGTAATCCTAAATCTGTTTTTTTTGTGAGGGTTTTAGTAAAAATAAGAGTTTCAAAGCCAACGTAGTCTATCTGTATTTCTACATAGGAAACGCTGCTTTCTAGGGCGGCTTTTCCTCTTTCATCAGAAACTGCGCCACCAATCAGTTTATTGGTTGACGCATCGCGCAATGTAACAGTTGCAAATGGTAAAAAATCACCTGAATTCTTATCTTGAATGCTAGCGCTAATGCTATAGCGTTGTTGCGCAAACCCGAAAGTGGTGCACAGCAATAGCAAGGACAAAACCCCTAGTTTTTTCATGCTTTTTTTTGTAAAAGTAGTCTTTTAAGTAGTTTGTTTAAAAATTTTTGCGAATTCAGCTAACGCCAAGCGTTTCAAGGTCTCTTTTGAGTTTTGCGGCGGTTGTGAAGTGGACGCCGTGAATGCCCAGCTTTGTGGCTGCGTGTACATTTTCTAGCTTATCATCAATAAATACGGCGTTTCTGGCCGTTACATTATAGCGATCTAGCGTCAACGTATAAATGCTAGCATCTGGTTTTTTCATTTTTTCAGTTCCAGAAACTACAATACCTTCAAACCAAGAGAGAAAATCGAAACGCTCCAAGGCTACTGGAAATGTTTCATGGCTCCAATTGGTCAGTCCAATAAGTCTATACGTGCTGTTGTCTTTAAACCTTTTCAATAGTTCCACTGTGTCTGTGTGTTCATATCCCAACATATCTTCCCAACGACCGTAATACATACGAATAAGACGTTCGTGTTCGGGGTACATGGCTACTCGTTCTTCGGTAGCCTTTTCAAGAGAGTAACCAGCGTCTTGGTTTTCATTCCACTCCCAAGAGCAAATGGTGTTTAAAAAGTGGCTCATTTCATCTTGATTTCCTCTAAATTCTTTTAAAAAGACATAAGCAGGATTCCAATCGATAAGGACGCCACCAAAATCAAAAATTAGGGTATTGATGTTGTTCATAAGGTTTCGTTTTTAGGTTGGTTTTGGGACATTAAAAAAGCTTTTAAGAAACGGTCTATATCTCCGTTAAGTACGTCTTCAACGGCTGCTGTTTCTTCTTGCGTTCTGACATCTTTTATTAGTTTGTAAGGATGGAGTACATAGTTTCTGATTTGTGAACCCCATTCGATTTTCATTTTACCGGCCTCGATATCTTCACGTGCCGCCATGCGTTTTTGCAATTCAATTTCATACAGTTGAGAGCGAAGCATTTGCATGGCACGATCGCGGTTGTCGTGTTGTGACCTTGTTTCGGAACAAGATATTTGTATGCCTGAGGGTTTGTGTACAAGCTGTACTTTGGTTTCAACTTTGTTCACATTTTGACCACCCGCACCACTAGACCGTGCTGTTGTAATTTCAATATCAGCACTGTTGATTTCTATTTCAATGGAATTATCAACCAACGGATATACATAAACAGACGCAAAACTCGTGTGGCGTTTGGCATTGCTGTCGAAAGGGGAGATGCGCACCAGTCTGTGCACGCCGTTTTCTCCTTTGAGCCAGCCAAAGGCATAATCGCCCTCAATTTCTAAAGTGACCGTTTTTATACCAGCTACATCACCCTCTTGGTGATTGAGCTCTTTTATTTTAAACCCTTTTCTGTCGGCCCACATTTGATACATGCGCATCAGCATGGCCGCCCAATCACAACTTTCAGTACCTCCAGCACCTGCGGTTACTTGAATTACGGCACTTAGGTTGTCGCCTTCGTCTGAAAGCATGTTTTTGAATTCCAGTTCCTCAAAATGGTTGATGGTATCTTCGAAATGACGTTTGAGTTCTGCCTCATCGATTTCATCTGATTTAAAGAATTCAAGCAATACCTCAAACTCTTCAACGAGTAGGGTGGCTTTTTCATAATCGATAATCCATTGCTTTGTACTTCTCAATTCACGCATGAATTGTTCCGCCTTTTTGGAGTCATTCCAAAAGTTGGGATCTAAAGTTTTTTCTTCTTTATTGGCAACATCAATGCTTCGGGCATCAATGTCAAAGATACCTCCTCAGCGCTCCCAGGCGCTCTATCAGACTTTTAAGCTGGTCTTGATTCAAATTTTTGTACTTTAGGGTATAAAAATACATCATTATGGCCTCAAAACTCACCTTAGCAGCTTATTTTTGTTTACTATTTAGTTGCACCCACATGACACATACTCCACCAGATGCTAATCCCAAGGACAAAGAACTGTCCATTCACGGCGATACGCGTCTTGACCCATACTACTGGCTTAACGACCGAGAGGATCCAGAAGTAATCCAATATTTAGAAGATGAGAACAGCTACACCAAGGCTGTGCTTGAATCCACAGAAAAGATGCAAAAGCAGCTTTTTGAAGAAATGAAAGGGCGTATCAAGGAAGACGACAGCTCTGTACCTTATTTTCTGAACGATTATTGGTACATCCGCAAATATGTAAAAGCTAAGGATTACCCTATTTTTACCCGTAAACACAAAACCTTAGATGCAGCGGAAGAAATACTCCTCGATGTAAATGAATTGGCTAAAGACTTGTCTTATTGTCAGGTTTCAGGACTAAGTGTAAGCCCCGACAACACTAAATTAACTTACGGCATTGACACCTTGTCTAGACGGATTTACACCATAAAGGTTAAAGATTTGACTAGCGGTAAAATGCTTAAAGACGAAATTCATGGGGTGAGTTCCTATGCAGCTTGGGCTGCAGATAGCGAAACTTTCTTTTACACCTCAAAAGATGAAGAAACCCTTCGTACAGATAAGATTTTTCGTCATGAAATTGGCAGCACCCAAGCGGATGATACCATGGTGTTTGAAGAAAAAGACGAAACTTTTTACACTTTTGTCTATCCTTCAAAATCTCGTGAATACATCATGATTGGTTCCACCAGCACCATGACCTCAGAGTACCAGTTTTTACCTAGCAACAAGCCCAAAGGCAAGTTTAAATTCATACAAAAACGACAACGTGGTCTAGAATATGATGTTGCTCACTTTGAAGATATGTTCTACATATCCACAAATGCGGAAAATAGCACCAATTTCAAATTAGTAAAAGCACCAGTTGCATCGCCAAGCAAAAAAAATTGGATTGATGTGCTTCCGCATCGTGACGATGTTCTGTTGGAAGGCGTTGAGCTTTTCCGTGACTTTATGGTGGTTTCTGAACGCATCAACGGTTTGCTTCAGTTGCGAGTAGTAAAATGGGATGGTAGCGAGGACTATTATATGGATTTTGAAAGTGAGACCTATTCCGCTTCTTTGGGAACAAATGTCGACTTTGACGCCCAAACCTTTAGGTATAATTTCACCTCTCTTACAACTCCTTCCAGTGTCATTGATTATAATACCATTACCAAAACCAAAGAAGTTAAAAAAGAGCAAGAAGTTTTGGGTGGTACTTTTGATAAATCCAATTATGTAGCTGAACGTTTGTGGGCTACAGCCGATGATGGAACAAAAATTCCGATCTCAATGGTGCGACACATTGATACGGCATTGACCCCAAAAACTCCCTTACTCCAATACGGATACGGTTCGTATGGGAATACCATTGACCCTTACTTTTCTTCGGTGCGATTGAGTTTGTTGGACAGGGGATTTGTTTTTGCTATTGCCCATGTCAGGGGTGGAGAGTACTTGGGGAGAACCTGGTATGAAAACGGTAGGCAGCTTGCTAAAAAGAATACATTTACAGACTTTATCGCTTGTTCAAAATTTTTAATTGATCAGTCATACACCTCACCAGAGCATCTTTATGCTATGGGTGGTTCGGCTGGCGGATTATTGATGGGGGCTATAATGAATATGGCGCCAGAACTTTATAAAGGAATTGTAGCAGCTGTTCCTTTTGTTGATGTGGTAACGACCATGCTAGATGATTCTATTCCACTCACCACGGGAGAATATGATGAATGGGGTAATCCAAACGATGAAACGTACTACAATTATATTAAATCGTATTCTCCTTATGACAATGTGAAGCCAATGTCATATCCCAATACATTAATAACAACGGGTCTGCACGACTCACAAGTGCAATATTGGGAGCCTGCAAAATGGGTGGCCAAACTTCGAGACGTACAACAAGGCGATAATCTGATTCTTTTGCATACCAATATGGATGCTGGTCATGGAGGTGCTTCTGGCCGATTTGAGGCATTAAAAGAAATTGCAATGGAATATGCTTTTCTTCTTTATTTAGAAAAGAACTAGGGAAAAGGATATTTAGTTGATTTTTATTAAATTTGCTCACCAATATTTTTGCACTGATGGTGCTACGATATGACAACCAATAAAATAACTGCACATAATAGCGCTTTAGAGCTGATTGGAAACACGCCGCTTGTTCGGCTGAATCAAATCACTAAAGATTTCAAAGGTGACTTTTATGCCAAAGTCGAAGCCTTTAATCCCGGTCATTCCAATAAAGATAGAATTGCCCTTCACATTATAGAACAGGCTGAGAAAAAAGGCATTTTAAAGCCCGGCAATACCATTATCGAAACGACATCTGGAAATACTGGTTATAGTTTGGCTATGGTAAGCATCATTAAGGGTTATGATTGCATATTGGCAGTGACTTCTAAATCCTCACCAGACAAGATAGATATGTTAAGGTCTATGGGTGCCAAGGTATACGTTTGTCCAGGGCATGTAAGTGCCGACGACCCACGTTCTTACTACCAAGTGGCCAAACGATTGAGTGACGAGATTGAGGGGTCTATTTACATCAACCAATATTTTAACGAACTCAATACAGAAGCACATTACCTCACTACTGGTCCAGAAATATGGAATCAAACAGGTGGTAAGATTACTCACTTGATTGCCAGCAGTGGTACAGGTGGTACTATTTCTGGAATTGGACGTTATTTAAAAGAACAAAACAAGGATGTTCAAATCATAGGCGTTGATGCATATGGTTCGGTTTTAAAGAAATTTCACGAGACACAAGAATTTGATCCAAACGAAATCTACCCCTATCGCATAGAGGGTCTTGGCAAAAACCTCATTCCTTCTGCTACAGATTTTGACGTTATTGATCATTTCGAAAAGGTAACAGACGAGGAAAGTGCGCATGTAGCACGTGATATAGCCAAAAAAGAAGGTTTATTTGTGGGATACACTTCCGGAGCAGCGCTTCAAGCTGCCCGTCAGTTGGATAAAGCAGGCACGTTTTTCGATGAAAATAGTGTTATAGTTGTTATTTTTTGTGATCATGGCTCTCGTTATATGAGCAAAATCTACAGCGATAAATGGATGCGAGAACAAGGTTTTTTCGATGCCAAAAATATCGAAAAGGAAAAACCAATAGAGTATATTCGTTAAATCCATAATAGCTCATATCAGCTTTATACCTATATTTGTAACAACTTAAAAACCAATACATTGACTAACGACTTATTTGCAAGAATCCGCAATGATAAAGGTCCACTTGGAAAGTGGGCATCTGTAGCTGAAGGTTATTTCGCATTTCCCAAACTTGAAGGGGAAATAGGTAACCGCATGTATTTTCAAGGGAAAGAAGTAATCACTTGGAGTGTTAATGATTATTTAGGACTTGCCAATCATCCACAAGTTCGTGAGATTGATGCCAAGGCTGCTGCTGAACACGGCTCTGCTTACCCTATGGGTGCACGTCTTATGTCAGGTCACACTTCATTCCACGAACAACTACAAGATGAGTTGGCTGAATTTGTTGGTAAGGAAGCAGCTTATGTGCTAAACTTTGGTTACCAAGGCATACTCTCTACTATTGACACGTTGGTTTCTAAAAACGATGTTATTGTTTATGATGTCGATTCCCATGCATGTATTGTTGATGGTGTTCGCTTACACGTAGGTAAACGCTTTACGTTTCGTCACAACGACATTGAGAGTCTCGAAAAAAATCTACAACGTGCCACACGGGTAGCCAACGAAACCGGTGGTGGTATTTTGGTTATTTCTGAAGGTGTATTTGGTATGCGTGGCGAACAAGGACGTTTACGTGAAATTGCTGCCCTCAAAGAAAAATACGGGTTCCGCTTTTTGGTTGATGATGCGCACGGCTTCGGAACGCTTGGTGCTACTGGCGCTGGGGCAGGCGAGGAGCAAGGCGTCATGGACGATATTGATGTTTACTTTGCCACATTTGCCAAGTCTATGGCAAGCACAGGCGCTTTTATCGCTGGTGACAAGGAAATCATGGACTTCATGAAATACAATATGCGTTCACAAGTATTTGCCAAGTCATTGCAAATGGTATTGGTTAAAGGCGCATTGAAAAGATTAGAGATGTTGCGTACCATGCCTGAGTTAAAAGCCAAGCTTTGGGAAAACGTAAATGCGCTTCAGTCAGGTTTAAAAGAACGCGGATTTGACATTGGCACCACACAAAGTTGTGTTACGCCAGTCTATCTAAAAGGTAGTGTTTTAGAAGCGATGGTATTGGTAAGAGACCTTCGTGAGAATTATGGTATATTCTGTTCTATCGTGGTTTACCCCGTGATTCCTAAAGGATTGATTTTATTACGCCTTATTCCAACGTCTTCACACACACTTGAAGATGTAAGTGAAACGCTGGAAGCCTTTTCTTCGATTCGTGAAAAGCTAACTTCTGGTGTGTATAAGCGCTTGTCGGAAAACCTAGCAGCTACTGTAGACGCTTAGTCTTCGGCATAGATGGCTACAACAGGACTGCCATCCAGCGAAATATAACCTCTAAACATTCCGGGTGTGTTAAAAGGCATGACTACATAGCCTTGGCTATCTAGCCCAATAACACCTCCTGCACCTCCTTTTTCTTTCAGCTCAGTAATTACTTCTGTTGCTGCTTTATCGATAGTGTGGTCTGCGTATTTTATACGCGCGGCTATGTCGTGTGCCACTACATTTCGAATAAAAAATTCTCCATGCCCCGTAGCTGAAATGCCACAAACGCCGTTTTCTGCATAGGTGCCTGCACCAATAACGGGTACGTCACCAATGCGACCATAGCGCTTATTGGTCATGCCGCCTGTTGATGTTCCAGCAGCTAAATTCCCATTTGCATCTAGTGCTACAGCCCCTACTGTGCCTAATTTTTCTTGACTTGGCATGGTAGTCGAAACCTTAACCTCTTTAAGTCTATCGTAGTTTTTTTGGGTGAAAAAGTAAGACGGATCAACTTGTTTAAGCCCTTGCTCTATGGCAAATTCTTCTGCACCGGGGCCACTCAAAAACACATGAACGGAATGGTCTAGCACTGCACGTGCAACTTGAATCGGGTTTTTTATTGTAGTTATTCCACTAGCTGCACCTGCGCCTCCAGTGGCACCATCCATGATGGCGCTATCCATTTCATTGGTTTCATTATAGGTAAATACCGAGCCTTTTCCTGCATTGAATAGGGGTGAGTCTTCAAGGTGCTCAATAGTAAGCTGTACGGCATCTAGGCTGCTTCCTCCATCTTTGATAACCGCCCTTCCTTTGATTAATGCCTCACCAAGTGTTTTGATATACGCCTGTTCCATACTATCAGAGACGCTTTCTTTGGAAATCCAACCTGCTCCACCGTGAATAACAAGTACAGCTTTGGGTGTTTCAGGAATTGGGTTGGTACAGCTCAAGGCAATTAGAAATAAAAAGAATAGGGATAAAGAACGAAGTATCATGACGATTAATTTTCACTAAAGTAGCAAAAATCAACCTGCTAATTGAATTGTTAAAAGCAGTATGTTGACTATCAACCCAAATATGAAAATATAAAATACTTTTTTCACGTGTATTTGCGCCAATATTGAACCTAGATATATGGTTGAAACTGCAACACATAAGAGCAATTGGAGCATATCCCAAAAATCAGGGATTCCTTGCAGTATATAATAGACAGCAATAGAGCCAATACAGGCTTGAATGATGATGGTTAAGGGTATGAGTTGGAAGTAACTTCCGGCAAAATAACGGTAGGCATTGTTAAGCATAATTGTATGATTAAGGGATGTTAAAATTACGTATTTTTTCAGAAAAATGGAGAAAGGCTTGAAAACCATCAAATTTTTCTATTTTTGTAAAAATATTTTGGATGAGCCAAAAGCAACTACTTAGTGCCGAAGACCTGCGCATCATCCTTTTTCGTTTAGCTTGTCAACTTAAAGAAACCCACGGAGACTTCTCCAAAACAGTCCTTGTTGGCTTGCAGCCACGCGGTGTTCGATTGGCAGAACGACTATTGCATATTTTACAACATCACTATAAGGTTGCTGATGTAAAGCTCAGTCAGCTTGATATTACTTTTTTTAGGGATGATTTTAGAAGAAGTGACAAGGTATTAAACGCCAATGTCAACGATATGGAAGTTGGTGTTGAGAACAAGCGCATTGTGCTAATAGATGATGTTTTGTACACAGGCCGAAGTATTCGTGCTGCACTTACAGCCATTGACTCTTACGGACGTCCTGAAGAAGTGCAACTCCTAACCTTAATTGATCGTAGATTTTCAAGACATCTGCCCATACAACCTGATTTTTGCGGACGACAAGTTGATGCGATTCAAAACGAGCGTGTTGTGGTTTGTTGGCAAGAAGAAGATAATGAAGATGCAGTATATCTGGTAAATAAATAATATGAGCGAATTAAGCGTAAAACATTTATTGGGCATCAAATATCTCACAGAAGCAGATATCCAGCTTATTTTTGATACAGCAACCCAATTTAAAGAAGTAATCAACCGTCCAATCAAAAAGGTTCCTTCATTACGCGACATTACCATAGCCAATCTCTTCTTTGAAAACAGCACACGCACTAAGTTGTCTTTTGAACTGGCACAGAAAAGATTATCGGCCGATGTGATAAACTTTGCCTCTTCCATGTCGTCCTTAAAAAAAGGCGAGACCTTAATCGACACGGTAAATAATATTTTATCCATGAAGGTTGATATGGTAGTGATGCGTCACTCCAGTCCAGGTGCTGCCAGCTTTCTGTCAAAACACGTTGATGCAACCATCATCAATGCCGGCGATGGTGCACATGAGCACCCTACACAGGCATTACTCGATACTTTTTCCATCAATGAACGCCTAGGCGGTGTTGCGGGAAAAAAAGTAGTTATCATAGGTGATATTCTTCATTCAAGAGTAGCATTGTCCAATATCTTTGCCTTACAAAAATTAGGCGCTGAGGTTTGTGTATGCGGCCCAAAAACATTGATTCCCAAGTATATTACTAGCTTGGGTGTTAAGGTAGAAACGGATGTGAATAAAGCCTTGAAATGGTGTGATGTAGCCAATGTTTTAAGAGTGCAATTTGAACGTATGTCTGCAAGCTATTTCCCTTCCAACAGAGAGTATGCTGCTTTTTATGGCATTACCAAACCCATGCTCGATGCATTAGACAAAGAAATTGTTATCATGCATCCAGGGCCAATCAACAGAGGTGTCGAATTATCAAGTGCAGTAGTTGATTCAAATCAAGCGATTATTTTGGATCAAGTGGAAAATGGTGTGGCAATTCGAATGGCTGTTTTATATTTACTTGCCGCAAAAAATTAATCATGAAAATTAGCCAACACGATAATACTACTGTTTTTTCCTGTGATAGCTCAGACCCAATAGGTATTGATTTTAGAAACCTTGTCAAGGCACACTACAAAAATATGCACCAGCAAAATATTGTCATTGACCTCTCAGCTATTGAAGCCTTAAATCCTAAACACGTTTTAGAATTTTCTGAGCTCAATACATATAATAAAGAAACAGTGTTGAAATCATTTGTCGTTGTTGTTGGGACAATGTCTGTATCTAAAATCCCCGATGATATAGCTACGGCACCAACACTACAAGAAGCACTTGATATTGTTGAGATGGAAGAAATTGAACGCGATTTAGGTTATTAATGAAGCTAACCATATTGGGTTGCCATTCGGCTACCCCACACGAAAACAAAAATCCCACTGCCCAACTGTTAGAAATCAAAGGGCATCGTTTCCTCATTGACTGCGGGGAGGGCACACAAGTGCAGCTGCGCAAAGCCAAGGTCTCTTTTGTACATATCAAGCATATATTTATTTCTCACTTGCACGGAGATCATTTTTATGGTTTACCCGGCTTGGTATCTTCTTTTCGTTTGTTGGGTCGTGAGGCACCTTTGCATATCTATGGACCAAAGGGTATTAAGGAAGCCTTGCTTTTATTGTTAAAGTTGTCCAAGTCTAACATGAATTACCCCCTTCATTTTCACGAATTGTCATCTAACCAATCTGAGTGTGTTTACGAAGACGAAAATGTAATAGTACGCACTATACCACTGAAACACCGCATTTATACCAACGGTTTTTTGTTTGAAGAAAAAATAGGGCTTAGAAGAATTGATGCAGATGCTGCCCAAGCAGCAGGGATAGATAAAAGCCAATATCGTTTATTACAACAGGGTCAAGATGTGGAAAGCAATGATGGGCATATTGTTGAAAACACAAAGGTCACTTTTGCGCCTCACCCAGTCAAGAAATACGCTTATTGCAGTGACACGGCCTATTATCCTTCTATAATTGACATTATTCACAAAGCGGATTGGTTGTACCACGAGGCTACTTTTTTAAATCAACATGCAGCGCTAGCGGAGCAAACTAAGCACAGCACTGCACAGCAGGCAGCTGAGATTGCCAAAAAAGCCGAAGTTGGTCTTTTAATTTTAGGTCACTACTCATCAAGATACAAAGATTTAGGGCTATTTGTTGATGAAGCAAAAGCTGTATTTCCAAATGTAATTTTAGCGGCAGATGGTGCTGTGATTTCCTAACGCATTTTTGTACATTTATAAAATGGAAAGAGACTTTGGGCATCTTCGTAAAAACTATGAGGCTAACGTGCTTGACGAGACAATACTTCCCAATTCCCCTACTGATCTATTCAACCAATGGTTTGATGAGGCAACACAAAGTGGTGGCGTCGCGGAAGTAAACGCCATGACACTAAGTACTATTGATGGAAGCGGTGCAATTAAAGGTCGCATCGTGTTGCTTAAAGAGTTGTCTGCGGAGGGCTTTGTCTTTTACACCAATTACAACAGCGATAAGAGTAAAGCGCTTTTTGCCAACCCCAAAGTGAGTTTGTCTTTTTTTTGGCCAAATCTAGAACGACAAGTCATCATATCCGGAACAGCACAGAAAGTAGCTCCTGAAGTATCAGATGCTTATTTTGCTTCAAGACCAAAAGGCAGTCAAATTGGGGCTCATGTATCTCCACAAAGTGATGTCATCGCTTCAAGAGAAGTTTTAGAAGCCCGTCAAGAAACATTGGAAAAACAATTTGAAGGCAAGGACATTCCACGCCCCTCACACTGGGGTGGTATCGCAGTTACGCCATTTGAGATGGAGTTTTGGCAAGGGAGACCCAATCGTTTGCACGACCGTATTGTGTACTTAAAAAGTGATGCCACTTGGTCTAAACAACGCAAAGCGCCCTAACAAACACATTAACGCCCCACAAATAGTTAGAAATGAAAACATGGATCATGATGCGTCATGGAAAGTCTTCTTGGGAACTAAACGTTTCTGATAAAGACCGTCCGCTAAATCAACGCGGTATTGATGATGCCCAAAAAATGGGTGCCTATTTGCAAAATCAAACAGCTGCTGTTGACGCTGTTTTTTCAAGTCCTGCAATCCGAGCTGCTCATACTGCTTTGATTGTATCTCGAGAAATGAATGTGCCCATACATAAGATTTCTTTTAGCGAATCGTTATATGATTTTTCTGGTGAAGATGTATTGGAGTTTGTTCGATGTCTTGACGATACTTTAGATACGGTCATGACTTTTGGTCATAATAATGCCTGTACTTCTTTGGCGTATTCCTTAGCAGATTTTACTGGGGATAACATTCCAACAGCTGGTGCTGTCCTTTTTCGCTTTGACGTATCTTTGTGGTCAGAGATTACTAAAGCAAATGCCGAATATTTTTTTCCAAAAACAATAGCCAAGCCGTGACACTTCCATTTGTAAATCGTGAGTTGAGCTGGTTAGACTTTAATCGCCGTGTTTTGCAAGAGGCGCAAGACGAAAGCGTGCCGTTGATTGAACGGGTTCGTTTTATAGGAATTTTTTCAAATAATCTAGATGAGTTTTTTAAGGTACGCTACGCTACGGTGAAACGTATTGCGCAGTTGGAAGCAGCTTCTAACTCGGCTGAGACTACCAATGCGGAAGCGCTGCTACAAGAGATTACCCAAAAGACTATTGCGCTTCAAGATGAAAGCTTTCAAACCATACAGCAACTAACGGCTGCTTTAGCAGTTGAAAACATCTTTATTTTAGACGAGACAGCTCTCGATGAAGAACAAGTTGAATTTGTACATGCTTTTTTTACTCAAAAAGTAAGTCCCTCTTTACTTACCATACTTATTAATGATAATAGCTTATTGCCTAGCAACAGGGGAAATAATGCTTTTTTAGCCGTTCGTATCGAGCAAGAAGATGGTGACTCACAGTTTGCACTGATTCAAATGCCAACAGACCTTGAGCGCATCGTTGTTTTGCCTGCTCGTGATGGGAAACAGTTTGTGATGTTGTTAGATGATCTTATACGTCATCAAATGCAGCATATTTTTCAAATATTCTCTCCCACTAAAATTAAGGCGCACATGGTAAAGTTTACACGTGATGCAGAGCTTGATTTTGATGACGACATCAACATGAGCTATATTGAAAAAGTAGCTTCAAGTGTTCGCGATAGGGTTGAGGGAGATCCTGTTCGTTTTGTTTATGATAAAAATATCGATGACGATACCCTAGAGATTTTATTGGAAAAATTTCAAATTGGTTCTCGAGATAGTATAATTCCTGGGGGTCGCTATCACAACAGGAGGGACTATATCAAGTTCCCTAGTTTGGGACGCCATGATTTGCTTTACGACAAAAGGCCTCCATTGCCGATTACAGGCTTTTCTCTAGAAGAAAGTATTTTATCGCAAATAAGCCAACGCGACTTTTTACAATTCGCACCCTACCACAGTTTTGATTATGTTGTTGGTTTTTTAAGAGAGGCTTCACTCGATCCAAAAGTTAAGAGCATTTCCATCACCATTTACCGGTTGTCAAGTGAATCTCATATAGCAAATGCGCTTATTCAGGCAGCGCGGAATGGCAAGCAGGTAACCGTTCAAATTGAGTTACAAGCACGTTTTGATGAGGCAGCCAATATTCGCTATGCTGAGATACTTAAAAATGAAGGCGTTCGTATGATTTTTGGTATACCAACCCTCAAGGTGCATTCCAAGACCTGTTTGATTCAACGCCAAGAAGGTGATAAGCTCAAGCGCTATGGTTTTATAAGTACAGGGAATTTTAATGAGTCTACCGCCCGTGTCTACACTGATTACACGCTTTTTACTGCCAATCAGCAAATTTTGAAAGAAGTCAATAAAGTGTTTACGTTTCTAGAGAAAAGCTATAAAATACCCGTCCACAAACACCTACTGATCTCTCCGTTCTCCACTTCAACAGGTCTCAAAGAACGTATTGCCCGTGAGATGGCATTGGCTCAAGCTGGCAAGAATGCACTAATACGCATTAAAATTAATAACATCACCAACTACGACATGGTTGCCGCACTCTACGAGGCCAGTCAGGCGGGTGTTCAAATACGCATGATTGTTCGTGGTATCTGTTGTTTGGTGCCTGGAGTCCCTGGTATCAGCGATAATATTGAAGTCATCAGTGTGGTTGATCGTTACTTAGAGCATCCGAGAATGGTTATTTTTGAAAACAGCGGCGACAGAGAAATACTTATTTCTTCTGCCGATTGGATGACCCGTAACTTGGACAACCGCGTTGAAGTGACCTGTCCTATTTACGACAAAGACGTACAGCAAGAACTTGTAGATACTTTTGAGTTGAGTTGGAATGACAATGTAAAGGCACGTTGGGTAAATGATGACTCTAAGCCTGTTTATCGCAACAATGGTGCTGCTCCGCTGCGTTCACAAGAGGCAACCTATTCATATTATCAAAATAAACTAAACACCCCTTGAGAATATCTAAATATGCTGCAATTGATATAGGCTCAAACGCAGTGCGTTTGTTGGTGAGTAATGTTATTGAGCGCAAGAATAAGCCAACGCTTTTTACCAAAAATGCCATGGTTCGTGTGCCCATTCGCTTGGGTCAGGACACTTTTACGCATGGCTCCATAGGAATGCCAAATCAACAGCGTATGATTGATGCCATGCTGTCTTTTAAGAAACTAATGGGTGTTCACGGTGTTTCACATTATATGGCTTGTGCAACCTCAGCACTTCGAGAGGCTAAAAATGGTTTGGAACTGGTGGAACGTATTTTAAAAGAAACCGAAGTAGCAGTTGAGATCATTGATGGAAAGCGCGAAGCAGAAATCATTGCCATGACGGATTTATACGATGTTATGAAACCGCATAAATCCTACCTGCTTGTCGATGTTGGAGGAGGAAGTACCGAGCTTACGGTAATTGATCGTGGTAAAACCATTGCATCAAAGTCTTTTAAAATAGGTACGGTTCGTTTGCTTAATAAAATGGTAACGGACAAAGAAATGGCATCATACCAAAAATGGATTGAAAAACATACCCATAAACTCGAACGTCTTTCTGTAGTGGGTTCGGGCGGTACCATTAACAAGGTTTTCAAACTTTCTGGTGTGAGTATAGGAAAACCACTTTCCTACATACTGCTTTCAGAGTATTATGAGTATTTAAAACAACTTACGCACAAGGAGTTAATTGTCGATCTTAGGTTAAATCAAGATCGTGCAGACGTTATCGTACCTGCAGTTCATATCTATCTTTTGGCTATGAAACAGTCGGGGGCCAATAAGATTTATGTTCCCAAAGTTGGTTTGGCAGATGGGATGATTAAGCTTTTGTATAAAGAGCTACACTAGCAATTGCTTTTTATTTAATATTCTAAGTTGAATTTTTTCTTGAACAGAGCTAAAGTTGGATTTTTTTCAGAAAGCGCTTTATACTTGTCTTCGTTGGTGTAGACAAATTTCTTTTCTTCTTTCACTTCCAAATGTAATTTTAACGTAAGCGCATCATTTGAAAGCTGATCGCGCAAATACGCCATCAATTCATTGCTGTTTTTTTCAAGCTCAACCCGGTTGGTGTCGTTTGGAACGGCATAATGTATTTCGACTTTATTTTTCAATCTGGGTATGTCAAGTTGTAACAGGGCAACCATATTCTTTTCTCCATTAACGGCAATAATGTCACTGAATTTTTTCCAGTGTTCCTCAATACTTTCTTGGTTTACTTCGTTGTCTCTTACCTCTTTGTCATCAGTTGAAGAAACGACCTTGTTCTTGTGTTCTTTTTGCACTTTTAGACTAGATAAGGACAGTCCTGAAACCCCTTGTGAAGATAGGTCTAACTGGATGGTTTCCTCTTTTTCTGGTACTTCAATAGGCTTTTCTGCCAGTTGGTTTTGATCATTAACCGTTTCGGTAGGAGTGTTTTCCCTTTGTTTAGGTTCAATGACGGTTTTGGTCGTGGGTGCCAAATCGGGTTCGGCTATATTTTCAGAAGTTGTCGAAGTGTCAACTGTCTCTTTTATGGGTGCTGCTTTTACCGCAACAACACCCTCAAAGGGTTTTATGTAGGGTTTACTGTTTTTTTTTTCGCCTTCGTTAAGCGAGGCCACTTGCATCAAGCATAACTCTACTTGCAAATGGGGATGCAGGCTGTTTTTGTATTGAAGTGCGTATTTGTTGGTCAAATCTAGTGCGTCTAGCAAAAAAGTTTTGGGAATACTTTTTCCCTGCGCCATAAACGCAGCTTCTGTTTCTGCATCTACCTCTAACAATTGTGTTGTGCCTTCGTTTTGACACATCATCAAATCTCTAAAGTGCTTGGATAAGCCGTTGATAAAATGATAGCCGTCAAAGCCAAGGTCTAGCAACTGGTTGAATCTTAAGATGCTGTTGTGTAAATCACCCCTATGCAGCAGTTCGGTAATGTCCAAATAGCTATCATAGTCCAATATATTTAAGTTCAGCGAAACGTGCTTGGCGGTAAGCTTTTCACCAGCGTAACTTATCATCCTGTCAAATATGGATAGCGCATCTCGCATGGCACCGTCTGCTTTCTGTGCAATGAGGTGTAAGGCTTTGTCTTCTGCATCTACGCCTTCACGGTCTGCGATGACTTTTAAATAATCTTGCGCATCTTTTGGACTGATACGTTTAAAATCAAAAATTTGGCATCTCGACAATATTGTAGGGATGATTTTTTGTTTTTCGGTAGTCGCAAGTATAAAAATGGCGTGTTGTGGTGGCTCTTCTAATGTCTTTAGAAAGGCATTAAAAGCAGCAGTACTTAGCATATGCACCTCATCAATGATATAAACTTTATAACTCCCTTTTTGGGGTGGAATACGTACTTGTTCAATAAGGCTCCTTATGTCGTCAACAGAGTTGTTTGAGGCAGCATCAAGTTCAAATACATTGAAAGCAAAGTCCTCGTTTGGGTCAATATCAGCACCAAGACTGTTTATTTTTTTAGCAAATATGCGTGCGCAGGTAGTCTTACCGACGCCTCTTGGTCCACAGAAAAGCATTGCCTTGGCAATCTTTTCCAAATCAATGGCATTTTGCAAGGTCTGTGTGATGGCTTGTTGACCAACTACGTCTGTAAAAGTCTGTGGTCTGTATTTTAAAGCCGATACTATAAATTCACCCATGAGGTAAAGATAAACAAACTCACCTTTTTGTCCTATGATAAATTAGATACAAATGTGGGAATAGTGTATTTTTGTACCGCAGGCCTCCTTATCGCTCCGCCTTGGCGGAGAGGAAAGTCCGGACACCATAGCGCAGCATAGCGGGTAACGCCCGTCGCTCCGATTTATCAGAGTAGGACCAGTGCAACAGAAAGCAAGTACAGTTCGGCTGTAGTGAAACCAGGTAAACTCTATGCGGTGCAACGCCATGTAAACCAACGTTTAGGATAGCGCGTCCAAGTTGGAGGGTAGGCGGATTGAGCGATGCAGTAATGCATCGTCTAGATTAATGATAGGGCACGACAGAATCCGGCTTATGGCCTGCTTTTTATTTATTTGTTGGCACTTTTAAGGTGTCGATAAAATCCTCTTTTGGTTCCCACAGCTCTATTACATTTCCTTCTAGATCTAGAATATGCACAAACTTTCCATACGGATAAGTACTTATTTCATCAATGATGGTAACGCCAATGTTCTTTAGTTTTTTTACCATAGCTTCAATTTCTTGAACACGGTAATTAATCATAAAGTCTTTTTCGGAAGGCTCAAAGTATTCCGTATCGTTGGGAAAAATATTCCAGTGTATGTATTTTGCCTTTTCAGGGTTCTTGGAATGACGCATTTCAAAGGTTGCACCGTAAGGGTTTAGCACCAGTCCAAGTTGGTTTTGATACCATTTTTGAAGATTTTCTGCCGATTTTGCTTTGAAAAAAACACCACCAATACCTATTATTTTAGGTTCTTTCATTGTTTGGGGTTTAAGTACTAAATGTAGCTTTTTTTAACTAAACCCCCGCTTTTAATAATGTTAAAGCATTTGGCCCTTCATTAAACAGCAAGTCTATTATGGACAAATTGGGGATAAATCCATTTTTATCTTCAAATACTTGGGTGTATTTCAGTGCTAAATCGGTCTTGCTATTTTTTTGCTCTATTTGCGCTCTAATGTCTGTAGCAGCGGGTATGGTTTCATAGCTTTCGGTATACTGAACGGTAGGCTCCCAACCCAATAGCTTTAACAATAGCTCAAAATAGGCTTTGTTAAAAGCGTATAGCGATGAGGATTTGGTTTTATAAAGAACAGCTAAATCATCTTCGTAAAACTCGAAATAGGGAGAGGATCGATAGGCCGATTGTATGGATTTCCAATGCTGTTTTTGCCAAGTAAAACTATTTTCTATTTCAACTGTGTGGTAGTATTGGTGTCCTATTTCCCCAAGGTGTTTGACAGGTATGGAAAGCATTAATTTCCCGTTTGCACCGTGTATGTGTGTTCTGTTTCGAAGGGTTTGCTTTTGGTAATAATCGTGTTGCTCTATGATAAGTGTTTGCGCAGTTGTTATAAGTGTCCATAATCCTATGGAACCCGTATATGCTAAGGGCACAATAACGGTACTCATTTATGCTTTTTTAGAACGCCTTCTGTACCATACAACGCCTTGCCAAATAACGACAAAGACCGCAAAATACCAGCGATAAGACACAGGTTTCCCTGAGCCACCAACCGTCGTAAATACCCGTTCCCAACGTATCTTCCAATTGCGCAATCCGTCCATGAATCCGTCAATGCTCATCCATATAAATACAGGTTTACCAACAATGTGATCTTCAGGAACAAACCCCCAATAGCGACTGTCTTCCGATCGGTGGCGGTTATCACCCATCATCCAATAATAGTTTTGCTTAAAGGTATATGTATCTGCCGTTGCTCCATTAATTTTAATGTCATCACCACTAACTTCAAGATCATTTAATTCATAATCAGAAATAATCTTTTTATAAAGTGCCACATTCTTTGGGTTTAATTGGACTGTAACCCCTTTCTCAGGCATAACGAGAGGTCCAAATTGATCTTCATTCCAGTTGTAACGTACGTTGTTAGGAAAATAGGCATCGTTGTAGGTTCTCGTGGTATTGATGTTTCTTTTCAGACTATCTAACTTCAAAACATTTGGCAGTTCTTCCGCTTCTTTTAGCGTTAGAAATAAGTTTTTCTGTGTTTCCAATAGCTCTTTTGCTTGAATGCGGTATTGTTGCACAATGTTAAGCGGCAACCCTTTAGACCCAGTAAGTACTTGATAATTACTAGGATCTGGATTGGCGATCATCAATAGATTTGGTCTTAATGCATCAAGTATGGGTTGAGAGATATTCGTTATTAAGAACTTTCGTGTAAGGTCGTCATAGCCAGCATTGATAAGCCTTCTGGCAGAGATGCCCTTTGCGTTGTATGCCTTGAAGCCGAAAATGGGCTTTGCTCGGTCAGGCATATTAGACTCCTTACCATTTATGTGTATGATGCCGTCTTCTATGGTGAGTGTGTCTCCTGGAATGGCAACACAACGTTTCACATAATTTGATTTTTTGTCAATGGGCTTTACAACGCCAGCCTCTTTCTTAAAGAATTGCCTTACGGTATCTGCGGGCCAGCTAAAGACGACAATATCATTACGTTTTATTTGCTGTAGTCCCGGAAGTCTCATGTAGGGGAGTTGTGGCTTTTTTAAATACGATCTTGTTCTTACTAAAGGGATGGTGTCATGAACCATGGGAAATGAAACTACCGTTTGTGGTGCTCGTGCACCATAATGGAATTTACTAACCAGTAGAAAATCGCCCACCAATAGTGTTTTCTCCAAAGACCCCGTTGGGATGATATACGGCTGCATAAAATAAGTATGAACAACGGTAGCAATAACCACCGCATAAACGATTGAGCCTACAAATTGACCAAATTTTGTTTTTGACGCAACGGATTGCTCAGGATTATATGTCACATCACTGGCGTAGTTTAAGTAAAAGCCATAAAGCCCTAGTGTTGCCCAAGCCAAGAAGGAGTCTGTCATTGAATCTTTACCAAACTTTCGTGCCGTTTCCACCCATACTACTGGGAGCATTAACAGGTTTATAATCGGAAAATACAATAAGATAACCCACCAAGAGGGTCGTCCAATGATACGAAGCAATATAACAGAGTTATAGATGGGAACTGCTGCAAGGTAAGGTGCATACCCCGCTTTTTTAAACAACTTCCACAGCTTAACAAACATGAGGAGTTGACAAAGCAAAACAAACAAAGCCCATTGAGATAAAGTCATAATTTGGAGTATTAGGTTATGTTTAAAACGTCTTTCATTGTAAAAATACCGCTTTTGCCGTTAACCCACTCTGCAGCAACAACCGCCCCCAAGGCAAAACCATCGCGATTGTGTGCAATGTGCTCAATACTGATTTTGTCTGTTTCTGAGTTATAATCAACGGTATGTGTGCCTGGAACATCTGGTAAGCGTTCTGCCCTGATAGGCAAATCCATTTCTTTTGCGTCTTCTTCCAATGCCCAAATGTTTTTGTCTGTATGTGGCAAAATACTTTCTGCAAGTGTGATGGCTGTGCCACTAGGTGCATCTAGCTTTTGGGTATGGTGTATTTCTGTTATGCTTGCATCATATTGTTTGTGCTGCCCCATCATTTGTGCTAGTTTCTCATTGAGTGCAAAAAATATATTTACCCCTAAACTGAAGTTTGAAGCATATAAAAAGGCTCCCTTTTTAGTAGCACACAATGATTCGATATCCGCTCGACTTTCAAGCCAGCCTGTTGTGCCGCAAACAACAGCTACACCTTCGTTTAAGGCATGTGTGATATTTGCTACTGCAGCGGACGGAACACTAAAGTTGATGGCTACTTCAGCACCATTTAAGGTGTCTTTTGGGTTGTCCTTATCTATGATGGCAACGACTTCGTGACCTCTTGACCTTGCAATGCTTTCTATGGCCTTACCCATTCTTCCGTAACCTAACAGGGCTATCTTCATATTAAAAAGTTAATGCGACCCGCATTCCCGCTACTGGTTGTGCACCAACAGGTGCAACGTCGAAGTAGGGTTTTACAGTCAAATCGCTGTTTACATTGTATTGTTTTAAGTGTGCGTCGATATTGGCGTCCAAGATATTAAGAAAATAAAAGCCCAAGATAAAAATCATCGAGCGATCTCTGTTGCGCTTATAAAAGTCTTGACCATCTATTAGGCGGTCTGTACTTGTGATGAGGTTTTGAAATTCATCGTCGTTATATCCAGCGATTCTTCTTTTGTAGGCGTTTCGATATCGCAAATAGTTTTTATGATTTTGATCGTAGGTATATATTGAAGCACCGATGGCTCCATAAACAAGTGGAATTTTCCAATAGCGTTTGTTGTATGCTTGCCCCAAACCAGGGAGAACAGCAGAATAAAAAGCTGCTTTTGCAGGTCTTAGTGGGTCTTCGTTTTCTATTTTTTGTATGTCATCTACGATAATTTTTTGTCCAAAGACTAAGCAACTGCCGCACGATATAAAAATGAAAAGGACGAAACGTTTCACTACTTTAATTTTTTACGAATGTTTTCGAATTCTTTTTCAGATTCAAAAGAAATGATGATTTTACCTGCACCATTCTTGTCAACAGTGGTTTGCACTGTTGCATCGAAAAAGTTTTTAAACGTGTCTAGATATTTTGATGTATAATCATTGGCTGTTGCGGTTTTGGTTTTTTTAGGTCTTACAGCTTGCTCCGTAGCCCTTACCGACATGCCGGTTGCGACAATTTTTTTATACAGCTTTAATTGCTCTTGTTTATCTGCCACACTGAGTAATGCACGTCCGTGTCCCATGCTGATAAAGCCGTCTCTAATACCCGATTGTATGATAGGGTCTAGATTTAATAGGCGCAAGTAATTGGTAACCGTCGATCTCTTTTTTCCAACGCGTTTGCTCATTTGCTCTTGCGTTAGTTCAATTTCGTTAATCAGCCTGTCGTAGCTCAAAGCAATTTCAATGGGGTCCAAATCATCTCTTTGGATGTTTTCAACCAATGCCATTTCCAATGATTCTTGATCGTTTGCAACGCGAACAAAAGCAGGAATGGATTTTAGGTTGATGGATTGTGAAGCCCTGAAGCGGCGCTCACCAGAAACCAATTGATAGTTATTGTCTTTGAGTTTACGTACCGTTATGGGCTGGATAACGCCAAGCTCAGATATGGACGATGCCAATTCTGCTAAAGTATCTGGATTAAACTGCGTTCGTGGCTGAAAAGGATTGGTTTCGATTTGATTTAAGGGAAGTTCAATAACCTTTCCCTCTACACTGCCTTGAACAAGATTTTCATCTGTTGGGAGTAGTGCTGATAGCCCACGTCCCATGGCTTGCCGTTTTTTTGCTTTTGCCATATTACTTTTTTTTGTTGATTAGTTCTTGTGCCAACTTTAAATAGCTAGAAGCACCTTTGCTGGTGGCGTCGTAATCAATAATTGTTTCTCCAAAGCTGGGTGCTTCACCTAGCTTTACATTTCTTTGGATAATGGTGTTAAAGACCATATTTCCAAAGTGTTTTTTTACTTCATCCACAACTTGGTTCGACAAACGTAGTCTGGAGTCGTACATGGTAAGCAACATGCCTTCAATACCAAGATCTGCATTGTGTATTTTCTGAATACTTTTTATGGTGTTTAGTAGTTTTCCTAAACCTTCAAGTGCAAAGTATTCGCATTGAATGGGTATGATAACCGAATTAGCAGCCGTAAGCGCATTTAATGTAATCAGTCCAAGCGAAGGTGCACAGTCAATAAAAATATAATCGTAATCGTCTTTAATGGGTTCCAATGCCTTGCGAAGCATCATTTCCCGATTGGTCTTATCAACCAATTCAATTTCGATGGCCACTAGGTCAATATGCGCAGGAATTAAATCGAGATTTGGTGAATTTGTTGCTACAATAGCCTCTTTGGCAGTAACTGTGTGCTCTAACACTTGGTAGGATCCTTTTTCAACAGCATCAACTTCAATGCCTAGTCCAGATGTAGCGTTGGCTTGTGGGTCGGCATCAACGAGGAGTACCTTTTTTTCAAGTACGCCAAGTGAAGCCGCAAGATTTACAGAAGTGGTTGTTTTTCCAACTCCGCCTTTCTGATTCGCTATGGCAATAATTTTTCCCATCTAAACTTATAAAACGTAAAAATACTACTAAAATGCAGTAGTATCTACCAAATTTGTGTTAACTATTTTTTCTTCCTAATGGCAAGTTCTAATAAGTCCCACATGGTTTTTTTAACCTGCTCTAGATTGTTAAATTGACCAGCGCCTTTGAGCCACTCACCACCATCAAGTGTAATTACTTCGCCGTTGAGGTAAGCGCCAAAATCTGAAACCATGTAGGCAACTAGATTGGCCAACTCTTGGTGTTCACCCACTCTTCCAATTGGAATACGTTTTTTAGGATCAAATTTCTTTTTTATTGGCGCAGGCAATAAGCGATCCCAAGCGCCTTTGGTAGGGAAGGGGCCAGGTGCAACAGCGTTAAAGCGCATGCCATATTTTGCCCATTCAACAGCCAATGAGCGCGTCATGGCCAAAACCCCAGCTTTGGCACAAGCAGAGGGAACTACATAGCCCGAACCTGTGAATGCATACGTGGTTACGATATTGAGCACGTTGGTGTTTTGTTGTTTGGTTTTAATCCAATGCTTCCCAAATGTCAGCGTACAGTTTTTTGTTCCCTTGAGAACAATATCCAAAATGGTGTCAAAAGCATTTGAAGACAATCGTTCGGTAGGTGCTATAAAATTACCAGCCGCATTGTTGACCAATACGTCAACAGGTCCATACTTTTCCAGCACTTGACTGTGCATGGATTCAACTTCATCAATATTGCGAACATCACAAGCAACTGCATAACAATCGCCCCCTGTTTCTTGGATTAGTTCCTGTGCGGTAGTTTCTAGCTTTTCGAGGTTACGTGAAGTTATGGCAACCTTAGCTCCTAGTTTTAGAAAATAACTTGTCATCGATTTGCCTAGTCCACTTCCGCCGCCAGTAACGACTATAACTTTTCCTGCTAAGGCATCGTCTCGCAACATTTGTTCTGCGTGTTTCATGTTGTTTTATTTAGTTAATTAATTGTGTCAGCATACTCAATAAGGTATACATCTTCGTTTTTTCTTTTCATCCGATAGCGCTCTCTTGCATAGCGTTCCATTTCTATGGAATCGCTTAATTGTAAGAGGGTTTGTCTATCTAAATCGATACTTTTTTCCAAGGTGGTTTTTTGTCTTTCTAACTCCGATAACTTGCGCTCAAGGCTAAAGTATATGAGCAGCGAATTGGAGTCTAGAAAAACCATCCATACAACAAAAAATATACCAATTAAGGCATATAGGTTGGTGGCTAATTTAAACCATGGATTTTTAAAAAGCTTTTTCATTTAATCACTGTTTCAATCCACTGTCTAATTTGATTCTTTGCCAAATCCAAATCGTTATTTGTAATAACCACGTCTGCTGTATGCATATGGGGCGCTATAAACAGATTGTGCATGGCGTGTAGCGTATTTTCAAAACGCGCCATCACTTCTTCTTTTGTTCTGCCTCTAGTGTTTATATCACGTTCCATTCGTCGTTCAACACGTTTGTTTATATCAGCATCAATATACACTTTATAGTCAAATAATTCACGAAGTGGCGCATGAGCAAACACCAAAATACCTTCAATTAAAATATATTTTTTTGGATGAATAACCTCAATATCATCCATTCGTAAATGCTGTTCGAACATATATACAGGGCTTTTTACTGATTTGCCTTTTTGAAGTAGGACAACATGATTTGCAAGTAAATCCAAATCAAGTGCATCGGGGTGATCAAAGTTGATGAGACAACGTTCTTCAAAAGATAGTTCTGGCAAGTGTTTGTAATAACGGTCTTGTGAGAGTATTAGCGTTTCATCTTTACCCAATATTTCTGCAACATAATTGACAAGGGTGGTTTTGCCCGCACCCGTACCGCCACTAATTCCAATTATCACCTATCACTGATTTTTGTAAAGATAAGCTTCCAACATTGATAGTTTGCTTCCTTGAATTGTTAAATGTTAACAGAAAAATAAACGGTTTAATACCAATTCACTTTAATCAGTAATGGTATGCGCTCCCATTTGTTGTGCTGCTATAAAAGCCCCCGTCCAAGCATTTTGAAAATTAAAGCCCCCAGTAACGGCGTCAATATTAAGTACTTCGCCTGCGAAAAATAAATTTTTATAAATCTTACTCTCAAAGGTTTTGAAATTAATTTCTTTGAGTGCTACTCCTCCAGCTGTTACGAACTCTTCTTTAAAGGTACTTTTTCCTGTTACTTTAAATATTGCCGATGTTAGCTGTATGGCGAGATTTTGAAGTTGTTTTTGATTCGTTTCTGCCCATTTGATGTCGTTTGGAAAATTGGCCCCGATGACCAATTGCTCCCATAAACGTTTTGGTAAGCCATACAACGCAGATTTACGAACAAGCTTTTTTGGATTATCAGATTTATAATCTTCCAACTCTTGAACACATGTTGCAAAATCTTGCGCAATAAAATTAATGGTTAAATCAAAATTATACTTTCGCTTCGCCAGTTCAATAGCTCCATAGGCTGATAATTTGAGTACCGAAGGCGCACTTATTCCTGTATGCGTAATTAACAACGGACCAGAGGAGGTTAATAAGCTATTGTTAACGGATAGTTCTACGTGTTTGGCAACAACTCCTGGAATTGATTTTAAACGTGTATCTGAAATCGTGAACGTAAACAATGAGGGTACTGCTTCAACAATTTGATGCCCCAATCGCTCTAGTAATGTCCATATTTTTGAACTGCTTCCTGTTGCAATGAGTATTTTTTCGGCACAAAAGGTTCCCTTGGGTGTTGATAGTTCCCATCCTCCTTTAGAAGTGCTTATATCTTGAACAGAATGATTAAGCAGCACATCAATATTGTATTTGTTAGCTTCAGATGTAAAGCAATCAATAATAGTCTGTGAGGAATTAGATTCTGGAAAGACTCGTCCATCTTCTTCAATTTTTAAGTTTACGCCACGTTCCTCAAACCATTGCATGGTATCACCTGTCATAAATGTATGGAAGGGCCCTAATAATTCTTTTTGACCTCTTGGATAATGTGACGATAGTGGTTTGGGTTCAAATTCCGCATGAGTCACGTTACAGCGCCCACCACCAGATATTTTTACTTTAGACAATACATTACTTCCGCGTTCCAAAATTCCAATCTTTAATGCAGGGTTCTTTTGTGCGGTATTGATTGCAGAAAAAAAACCAGCAGCTCCTCCGCCTACAATAAGTACATCGTAATTTTTATAGATCATACAGTGTTTTATGATTCCGTTGCGATAGAACACTCAAAACAAGGTGTCGCATATCTCATGGGATAAAAGTATCGAAAATAACACGGGAATCAATTTATATACAGTTAGAATTTGAGGGTTACTCCTTTCAGTCGTGAAACAGTGGAACAGTGTTACTCCTTTCAGTCGTGAGACCGCTTCGCTAAGTTTAAACCTT
>QXZR01000077.1 GCA_009886265.1 Flavobacteriaceae bacterium | reverse complement strand
AAAAAAGCAGGCTTTACAGCCGCGATTACAAGCCCGCTTACGAGCACAACAATCAGCAAACCCAACCAATCTTTTTTGAATATTGCAGCTACAGTCATGTTCACGATACTATCACATTCTTTAGCGTTAGGTATTCTCTGGCCCTATCGAGCAAAACTGCCAGTAAGAGAATGATGCCGAGGAAGAAACGGATCCAAAATTCACCAACATCCAAAAGGTAGAGGCCGTTTGTCAAAAGCGTAACCAACACAGCTCCTAGCATTGTTCCAAACACTGATAGCTTACCACCAGATAAAAGTGTGCCCCCGATAACGGGTGCAAGAAATGCTGGCAGCAACCAATCCATGCCCAATTGTCCAGCCATTGAAGGTATTGCAGCACCGATACGTGTTGTAAGTAAAATCGCAGCCAAAGCGCCCAAAAAACCAGACAGAGCATGGCAATAAATAAACATTCTACTAACCGATATTCCTGATACCTCAGCTGCCTCAGGGTTTGCCCCGGCAGCGATCAACTTGCGACCGATATCGGTGAAGCGAAACAAGTAAAACAAAATAAAACAAGTAGCCACGCTTACCAAAAGTAGAGGCGATACATATTTATTGAACAACTTTGCCGATCCAAAATCCGTGAATAAATCAGGAAGTCTTCGGAATGCTTCAGCTTCCGTCAGCATGGTCATAAATCCGAAGTAAATACTCATCGTAGCCAACGTAACTATAAAACTATGAACCCCTGTTTTCACTGTAATAATTCCGTTTACCCAGCCTAAAAGTGATCCCATACCAAGTGTGAGTAATAAAGCGGGGACTATTGGTATTCCAAGAACTTCCATGCACCAGCCGCCAAACATCGCTGCACATACTCCGATAGCACCAAGAGCAAGGTTTAGGCCTCCGGTTAAGATCACTACCATCATTGCCAGACCGATCATTATGTCGATTGCGATGACACGTGATAATGCAAAGATATTAAATCGGGATGTGAAGCCGTCTGTCACGGTTGAAAATATTACAATAAATATTAATACGAGGAACAGTAAACCGAACTGATTTGTAAATATAAAATTTGGGAGCTTTTTATTCATAGGATATTTCATGATACTTTGATTTTGACGACACTTGAAGGGGAGAGCGAAGTCTCCCCTTCATGCGTTTTAGCAATCCAAAAAATCACCTTCAAACGTTTCGAGAATCTCTAAAGAAATTCCTCTCATGGCGTCAACATAAGTATCCACGTCTGTGATATCCACAAAAACCGTTCCGGAGTCGATGAACTGATCAGTTTGTGCGGTCGACTTCCATGGTGCGTCCGCTTTAAACGTGCAGCCACTTCTTATTTTATCCATGGCATAAGAACCAATATATCCCTGACCGTACGGATTTTGCAACATTGTACCGTGTACGAAACCAGCTTTGATAGCTGTCAAAACTACTTCATCGTGGTCAATACCAACCATTTTGATGCGCTTATCGCCCATATTGGTTAAGGCTTGTGCCGCTACAACGGCAGGAACCCAAGCCGTCGTAACAATTCCATCGACTTCGCCACCTTGTGCAGCCATGAACGCATTTATCTTTTCATCTGCTGGCTCATAAGCATCGATATCGGCAATAACTTGAATAATCTCAACACCTCCGCCTGCTTCCGCAACCGCTTTTTCCACTGCCTTAATTCTCAAAGTGGTATTTGGGTCAACTAAAAAACCCGTAAAATGTGCAATTTTACCTTTTCCACCCATGGCATCAATCAACTGCTTTGTGCCTAAATAAGCTGAATGACCTGTATCGGTTCCAAAGCACATCTTTGCCTTGGTAGGTTGTTCTACACAACCTGCAAGCGCTGCAGTTGGAATACCTGCATCATCAAGCTCGCCCAAGATTTTATTTGTTCCAACCGCATCGCCTGGAAATACAAGAACTGCATTATATCCTTTGCCAACGAGGCTTTCTATAAGTTCATTCTGCTGACTTAAATCCCATTCCGCAGGAACTTTATAATCAGCTTTTCCAAGCCCAAAATCTTTAACCGCATCCTGTCCAGCTCTCTCCCAAGCGGCAAAATAGGGGTGTGGTCCACCTGGAACCAACGCAACTTTTGTGTCGCTGCTACCAGCGAATGCGTTGCCAGACAAAAGCACTGCCGCTGATGCGACGATCGAAAACAATGATTTCATATCTTCCTCCACAATTTAAAATTATCTTTTGTTTTGATATGATGCATCTACCATGGTAGTGTGTCAATGATTTTTGACCTACCGAGATTACCGAGAGATATTGCGACGATAACTACTACATTTTGCAATAGATAAACCAAAAACGTAAAAAGGTTTTTTAGAATGCAGACCAGAATTTGCCGCCTGATTAAGAGGCACGATATCCGCATTGAAACAATGGAGCTAAAGTCACCTGATGATAACGATGTCGTCATTAAGATGGGGGCTGGAGGCATCTGTGGTTCGGATCTTCACTATTACAAGGATGGTGGCTTTGGAACCATCAAAGTCCGAGAACCTATTATTTTAGGGCATGAGGTATCGGGAACGATCCAAGCCCTTGGCTCAAAAGTAAAAAACCTTAGAAAAGGAGATAAAGTCGCCTTAAACCCTAGCCACCCATGCGGAAAGTGTGCTTATTGCCAAAAACACGCTTCCCAACAATGTCTAAATATGCGGTTTTTTGGATCCGCGTTGGGTTTCCCACATGAGCAAGGCGCTTTTCGCGACAATATGATTGTTGACTCTAAGCAATGTTTCCCAGTTAAGAAAATAACACCTTTAGCGCATGCGGCCTGTTCAGAGCCCCTGGCAGTGTGCCTACATGCGCGCAACCGCGCGCCAAATCTTAAGGGAAAGCGCGTTTTGATTACTGGCGCAGGCCCAATTGGTGCCCTTTGCACAGCTCTTGCGCGCGAAGCAAATGCAAATGAAATTGTCGTAACTGACTTAGAAGACTTACCGCTAGAAGTTGCAAAAAAAATGGGTGCCAATAT
>QXZR01000076.1 GCA_009886265.1 Flavobacteriaceae bacterium | reverse complement strand
CTCCCCACATGTGTGGATAAGTATTTTGAAGCCGCATTATAAACCAAACTTCGGATAACCACATTAAAATCAAAATCGCCGTTTGGAGCAAAATAACCCACTGCCCCACTGTACAGCCCACGTTGTCCGTGTTCGTATTGATTGATAAGTTCCATGGCACGTTGCTTGGGTGCGCCTGTCATGCTGCCCATCGGAAAACACGCATTGATGACGTCCAAAGAAGAAAAGGCGGGGTCACACTGAGCCTTAACGGTTGAAATCATTTGATGCACTTGTGCAAAAGGATATACCGCACATTGCTCGCTAACTACAACAGAGCCTTTTTGGGCAATCCTAGAAAGGTCGTTGCGTACCAGGTCTGTTATCATGATATTTTCAGAGCGTTCTTTGGCATCAAGCTTTAGTGCCTCGGCTACCGATTTATCCATAACGGCATCCTCATGTCTTGCGGCAGTTCCCTTGATGGGTTGTGATATAAGTGTATTGCCTCTGCGTTGTAAAAAACGTTCGGGTGAGGCAGACATCAAATACGTATTGTCAAAAGAAAGAAAGGCAGAAAAGGGTGTCTTGCCGATGCGATTTAGTGCATTGAATAAGGCCATGGGCGAAACATCCACTTCATCGGCATACCACTCCATACAGTAATTCACTTCATAAATATCACCACGCATGATATGATCCTTGAGTGCGCTTGCGTGTTGCAAATAGATATCCTTGCTAATGCGCGGCGACAAATCAATGGCCATCAAAGATGTTTCGATTCTAGTTACGCTATTTGTAATACATTCAAAGTCAACAGCTGGATTATCCGATTCTAAATAAAGTGCCGTGAGTAAATCGCCTTTGAGCAACCATATTTTTTTGGGTTTAAAGAATTGTAGTTGAGGCACTGACAAAAAAGAAGGATTGGTGGGCGTAACTTGCTCCCAAGCAGCATTGTATTCATAACTAAAATAACCAAAGAGCCAGTCGGTTCCTAAAACGGTTTGCAACTCCTTTTCGGACGTATACCAAGGGTTTTCTTCGAATGTTTCTAGGGCAAGAATGGCGTCAAAATCGTTGTTTTGATGGGGATAATCGTTGGAATCATACCACGCAATAGGCGAAGATCCCCTAGCCCAATCCAAGAGTTGCGCCTTGATATCGGGGTGGTTTTTTACGTTAAAGACTGTTTTTGAGCGTGTTACCAACTTTTTGCTTCACTTATGAAACAAAATTACTTAATTAATGGCGATAGCATCATCGCTTTAAAAAAAAATATATATTTGCATTGTGATTGTAAATAACGTTTCACGTAATTCTTTCTCCCCGCGCGCTCGTCGCCCCTTGGGGTAATTCACTGTATATGAAACTTAGGTGTGTCCGGTTTCCCTCTCCGTTTTTTTTTCAGTCTAATTTTTTTCTTTTCAATCCAGTAGCATGGAAATTCAAGTAGCTAAACGCATACACGTTACGTATGCAGCAATCATTTCGGAAACCATTTCAAGTTCAGCACAAGTGCGTGGAACAGGAATTGCACGTCGTACTCCAGCGTATATTCAACAAAAAATCGAATCTGGAAATGCCATTATTGCGCTAGATGGAGACACCTTTGCGGGTTTCTGCTACATAGAAGCATGGGGACATGAAAAGTACGTAGCGCACTCCGGTCTCATCGTCTCTCCAGACTTTAGGGGGATTGGGCTTGCCAAAAAAATTAAGACGCAAATTTTCAACTACACCAAAGAAAAGTATCCTGGTGCTAAGATATTTGGGATTACTACGGGTCTGCCGGTTATGAAAATCAATTATGACTTGGGCTACAAGCCCGTTACCTTTTCTGAACTAACAGATGACCCTGCTTTTTGGAAAGGCTGTCAAACCTGTAAGAATTACGACGTACTCACACGTACCAAGCAAAGTATGTGTTTGTGTACGGGGATGCTCTACGATCCATCCAAGAAAGGCAGCAATGGCATTGTAGGAAGCATACAATCATTTAAAAAAGCATTTAAACGAGATAAAAAATGAATAAGAAATTAGTTTTAGCATACAGCGGAGGACTCGATACTTCCTATTGCGTAAAGTCGTTGAGCGAGGCGGGTTATGAAGTACACGCCGTTAGTGTAAACACCGGTGGTTTTGATGCTGCGGAAGTTTCAGCCTTGGAATCCAAAGCCTTGACTTTGGGTGCAACATCTTATACGAGCATCGAAGCGGTAGAAACGTTCTATCAAGACATCGTTAAATACCTCATTTTTGGTAACGTACTCAAAAACAGCACCTATCCCCTTTCAGTAAGTGCCGAGCGTGTAACCCAAGCGGTAGCCATAGTAGAACACGCCAAAAAGATTGGCGCAACAGCTATCGCACACGGCAGTACAGGCGCTGGAAACGACCAAGTGCGGTTTGATTTGATTTTCCAAACACGAGCACCGCAGATTGAAATCATCACACCCATCAGAGACAAAAAGCTTTCAAGAGAAGATGAAATCGCCTATCTAAAAGAACACGGCGTGGATTGGTCTTGGGAAAAAGCACAATATTCCATCAACAAAGGCTTGTGGGGAACATCTGTTGGCGGTAGCGAAACCTTAAAATCTCGTGAGCCACTGCCCGATAGTGCATACCCTAGCGATTGCACAAAGACGGCAGCAGAAAAAATTTCGTTGCATTTTGACAAAGGGGAATTGGTCGGTATCAACAATACCACTTATAGCCCAGTTGAAGCCATTCAGCAATTACAAAGACTTGCGGGTGCATTTGCCATTGGCAGAGACATTCACGTGGGCGATACCATCATCGGCATCAAAGGACGTGTTGGTTTTGAAGCCGCAGCAGCCCTGGTGAGCATCAAAGCGCATCAGCTGTTGGAAAAGCACACCTTGAGCAAATGGCAGCTTCACCACAAAGATTATATCGGTTCGTACTACGGTATGATGCTTCACGAAGGTCAATACCTAGACCCCGTAATGCGAGACTTCGAAGCCTTGCTAAGCAGTAGCCAGCAGACGGTAACAGGAACTGTTTTTGTCACACTCCACCCCTATCGATTCACCCTCGACGGAATCGAATCTACATTTGATTTGATGGACAATTCATTTGGCACCTATGGGGAAGCCAACGAAGCCTGGACCGCAGACGAAGCAAAAGGATTTATTAAACTATCGGCCAATGCCGGAAAAATTTATCAGCATGTCAATAAATAACATAAGTGTAGGCGTTGTAGGCGGAGCAGGATATACAGGAGGTGAACTCTTACGATTGTTGTTACTGCATCCCAATGTAAACATCGACTTTATATACAGTACCACCAGAGCAGGAAAAGCCGTTTCCGAAACCCATACAGATTTAATTGGCGTATTGGATATGCCCTTCTCGGCAGAGTTAAACCAAGAAGTAGACGTGTTGTTTCTATGCCTTGGACATGGCAACTCTGCTGCCTTTTTGCACGACAACGTGGTAAACGACAACACCAAAATCATTGATTTAAGCAACGATTTTAGACTTAAAGACGACCACGATTTTATGGGACGTTCTTATGTCTATGGGCTTACCGAAGTAAACAAAGAACAGATTAAATCTGCGCAAGCGATTGCCAATCCAGGCTGTTTTGCCACTGCCATCCAATTGGCGTTAGTGCCACTAGCAGCAGCAAAAAAATTATCCCAAGACGTGCATATAAATGCGATTACTGGAAGTACGGGTGCAGGTGCTGTTCCCTCAGCGACAAGTCATTTTAGTTGGAGAAACAACAATATTTCCTACTACAAACCATTTGTGCATCAGCACTTGGGTGAAATAGGTGAAACCATTGCGCAAGAGCAAGGCAGCAATACCAAGTTGCACTTCCTTCCCATTAGAGGAAACTTTACCAGGGGAATATTTGCTACGGCCTATACCCCATTTGACGGGAGCTTGGAAGATGCCTATACCATTTTTGAGAACTACTACAGCAACTGCCCGTTTACGTTTGTTAGCCGTGCGTCACTGGCACTCAAACAAGTAGTAAACACCAACAGGTGTTTGGTACACCTGCACTTGCACGAAGGGCAATTGCTGGTAACCAGCATCATTGACAACTTATTGAAAGGAGCATCAGGTCAGGCCATAGAAAACATGAACCTCATGTTCGGATTAGAACAAACAACAGGATTACATTTAAAATCAACTTCTTTTTAATTATGAAAATAGCCATTTTAGGAGCCGGAAATCTAGGACTAAGCATTGGACGAGGGCTTATCACAAACAACAGCCTAACGCAACTTTATTTGACACGCAGATCTGTTGAAAGCATTGCCTCTTGGACAGAATACGCCAATACCTATGTAACCGCTGACAACAAAAAAGCCGTACAAGAATCGGACGTCATCATCCTTGCAGTACAACCAAGACAATTGGTTGGATTGCTGGAAGAAATCAAAGATTTACTACACGACAATCACGTACTTATTTCTACCGTAACGGGCTTCTCATTAGCCAAAATGGAGGAAACTTTGGGTACTGACGTATTTGTGATTAGGTCGATGCCCAACACTGCCATATCGGTTGGAAAATCCATGACCTGTCTTTGTGCAAACAAAAAGGGTGCAGAACGCATGCCCATAGCCGAAGCCATTTTTAACGGTTTGGGAACAAGCATTGTTATTGAAGAACAGCATATGCGTGCAGCAACAGTGATTTGTGCGTCTGGCATTGCCTTTTGGATGCGATTGATACGCGCCACAACGCAGGGTGGAGTACAACTTGGCTTTGATGCCAACGAAGCCATGAAAATGTCCATGTATACTGCCATGGGTGCAGCTTCGCTGCTTATTGAAACAGGTGCGCACCCCGAAGAAGAAATTGATAAAGTAACCACGCCAAGAGGCTGTACCATTGAAGGATTAAACGAAATGGAACACCAAGGGCTGAGTTCATCGTTGATACAAGGAATTGTATCTTCCTTTAAAAAGATTAACGAAATAGCACAAGACTAGTTATGCCATTATTTGATGTATATCCACTTTATGAAGTAACACCCGTTAAGGCCAAAGGGGTATATGTCTATGGGGCAGACAGAAAGAAGTATCTGGACTTATACGGTGGTCATGCGGTAATCAGCATAGGACACCAAAACCCCGTATACAACCGAAGGCTCAAAAAGCAGCTATCGCGTATTGGTTTTTACTCCAATGCCATTCAAAACCCATTGCAAATCCAACTGGCTGATGAAATTGAAGCACAGTCTGAATGTGAAGGTTATCAAATGTTTATGTGTAGCTCGGGAGCAGAAGCCAATGAAAACGCACTCAAGCTCGCCTCTTTCCACACGGGTAAGTCAAAAATAGTGGCCTTTAAAAATGCCTTTCACGGCAGGACAAGTGCTGCTGTTGCTGCAACAGACACGCCTAAGATTATTGCACCGCTCAATGCGCAGCAAGAAGTAATATTTCTTAAATTTGGTGATGAAAAAGGAGTGGCAGAAACCTTGTCAAAAGGCGATGTCTGCGCCGTTATCATCGAAGCCATTCAGGGCGTTGGTGGTTTGGATATGCCCACTGAAAAATTCATGAAACAGGTGGAAAAAAGCTGTCGTGAGACCGATACCTGTCTTATTGCAGACGAGGTACAATCTGGTTTTGGACGTTCGGGCAAATTCTTTGCTTTTCAACACTACGGCATTACACCCGATATTATTTCCATGGCCAAAGGCATGGGCAACGGATTTCCTGTAGGCGGCATTTTGGCACATCCCAACATCAAACCTTGGTATGGCATGCTGGGGACTACTTTTGGCGGAAACCACTTGGCTTGTCAGGCAAGTCTGGCTGTTTTGGAAGTATTAAAAAAGAAGAAATTAATGGAACACGCCACTCTGTTAGGCGAAGCTTTTATTAAAAGAGCTGAGCGTATTCCCGGTGTAAAAAAAGTGAAAGGACGTGGACTGATGCTCGGATTGGAGTTTGACTTTGAAGTAGGCGAACTACGCAAGAAACTCATATACGAACACCGCATATTTACAGGAGGAAGCAGCAACAAAAAGCTATTGCGGATTTTACCTCCACTAACCGTGCAGCAAAAACACCTTGATCAGTTTTTTACTGCCTTAGAAAAATCATTATGAAAGCCCCTTATGGGCATTTGACAATAATCAGCAACTCCCACCAGCATAAGTAAAATTGAATGAAGTGGTTTGCAAAATTTTAATTAGATGAAACAGTTTTTAACGCTTAACGATTTATCAAATTTTGATGCACAAGTGCAACTGGCAAAAGACATCAAAGCAAACCCCTATCAATTTGAGCAAGTGGGCAAACGCAAAACACTTGGGCTTTTGTTTTTTAACCCTAGTTTAAGAACGCGATTGAGCACTCAAAAAGCAGGTCGTTTGTTGGGCATGGATGTGATGGTGATGAATTTCAGCAACGAAGCATGGGCCATAGAATACGAAGACAAAACCATTATGGAAGGGTTGCGTTCGGAGCATGTTAAAGAAGCTGCGCAGGTGGTTTCACAGTATTGCGACGTGGTGGGCATACGTGCCTTTGCCACGCTTACCGACAAAGAAAAAGACGAATCTGAACAAGTGTTGCAGAATTTTATCAAATACGCTAGCGTTCCCATTCTAAATATGGAAAGTGCAACGGCTCACCCCCTACAGGCTTTGGCAGATGCGCTGACCCTAACGGAGTTGTTATTGCCAAAAAAACCAAAGGTAGTATTGACATGGGCACCACACCCAAAGGCATTGCCTCACGCGGTTGGAAATTCATTTGCCCGAATGATGGGGCACCAAGATGCAGACTTTGTTATTGCCAATCCAGAAGGTTATGATCTAGATCCACGTATCACCAATGGGATTTCTGTGATACACAACCAAGCCGAAGCACTCAAAGATGCGGACGTAGTCTATGCCAAAAACTGGAGTTCGTATGATTCTTATGGGCAGATTCTACGAACGGACAACGAATGGATGTTAACACCAGAAAAAATGGCAGAGACCAACAATGCGGCCTTTATGCATTGCCTGCCCATTCGAAGAAATGTAGTGGTTTCTGATGGCGTATTGGACAGTCCAAATTCCAAAGTCATTGAGCAAGCCAACAACAGAACCTATGCTGCTGCTGCAGTACTAAAAACATTACTGTCGTGAAAACTGCGCTACATATCCTAAAAGTTGGAGGTCATTTGGTCAACGATGCTGCTGCGCTGCAAGAAGTGCTTGCTGCTTTTGCTGGCTTGGAAGGAGCCAAACTCTTGGTACACGGCGGTGGAAGACACGCAACAGCACTTGCCAAGCAATTGGGTATATCGCCAAAAATGGTAGACGGCAGACGCATTACAGATGCCGCCATGCTCGAAGTGGCCGTAATGAGCTATGCAGGCCTGTCCAACAAAAAAATCGTGTCACAACTGCAAAAGCAGGGTGTGAATGCCGTTGGACTAACCGGTGCAGACGGCAACAGCATTGAAGCCGTAAAAAGACCCGTAACGGATATTGATTACGGTTTTGCAGGTGATATTACACAAGTGAACACCGCAGTATTTGCCTCCTTGACCGCGCAAGACTTTGTTCCTGTGCTTTGTGCGATTACGCACGATAAAAATGGGCAACTGCTCAATACCAATGCAGACACCATAGCAGCGCAAGTGGCCATGGCTATGAGCAAGGAATATGACGTAACACTCTTCTATTGCTTTGAGCACGCTGGCGTATTAAAAGACATCAACAAGCCTGAGGATGTTATTAGTGAATTGTCCAAAGAAGTTACCGAAACGTATACCGCAGCAGGGGTTATCCATCAAGGGATGGTACCCAAATTGCACAACGGCTTTGACGCACTCCAAAATGGCGTTAAAGAAGTAGTCATCAGCAATGTTGCTGCGCTCTTAGATACAAACGCACCCAAAACCACATTGATATGAGTCGAATAGAAGAACTACAACAAGAGGCAATCCAATTGCTTCAAGACCTCATCAACACCCCTTCCCTTTCTAGTGAAGAGGATCAAACGGCTGCCATCATTAAGCAATGGTTGGAAAAGCACGGGGTTAGCTGTCAGCAGCAACAAAACAACGTCTATGCCATAAACAAGCATGAAGATCCATCAAAACCATATCTGTTGCTCAACTCGCATCACGATACCGTATTACCCAACAGTGGTTATACCCGTGATCCCTATAAAGCCGCCATTGAAGACGGTAAATTATATGGTTTGGGCAGCAATGATGCTGGCGGTGCCTTGGCGTGTCTATTGGCCACCTTTGTGTATTTCTACGAACAAGAGGACATGGCATACAACTTGGTTGTTGCCGCTACTGCGGAAGAAGAAACTTCTGGCGATTATGGACTGAACAGCTTATTAAAAACCCTACCTACCATAGACACTGCTATTGTTGGCGAACCCACGCAAATGCATCTGGCTGTGGCAGAAAAAGGATTGGTGGTTTTTGATGCAACCATTTCGGGTACTGCAAGCCATGCGGCGCATCCAAACCCAGACAATCCCATTTATAAAATTGGTGCGGTGATAGACTGGTTTCAACAACTGGAATTTGATCGCGTTTCCGATGCCCTTGGACCTGTGAAACTAACGGTTACGCAAGTGAGTGCAGGCAAACAACACAATGCCGTTCCAGCAGATGTAAAGCTGGTGATAGACGTGCGCGTAAACGATTTGTATACTAACGACGAAATTGAGCAAATCCTTGAAGCTGCACCATGTGAAGTAAAGGCACGTTCGTTGCGACTGGGTTCTTCTTCTATTCCCATGAGCCACGCATTAGTGCAAGCCGGTATAACAGCTGGAAGAAACACCTATGGTTCACCTACCCTATCCGACCAAGCTGCACTGACCTGTGACTCCTTAAAGCTAGGCCCTGGTGATTCACTGCGTTCACATACAGCAAATGAATTTATTTATGTCAACGAGATTGAAGAAGCAATACCGTTGTATATTTCCATATTAAAACAAGCATTATGAAGCTTTGGCAGAAAAAAAAGACAAGCGTTACCGAACAAGTAGACCGATTCACCGTGGGTGCTGACAGGCTTTGGGACGTACGCCTAGCGCCCTATGATGTATTGGCCTCTAAGGCCCATGCGCAAATGCTGGCAAGCGTTGGACTGCTTACAGAGGCAGAGGCCAAACAGCTATGCGATGAACTGGACAATATCATGACCTTGGCAACCCAAGAGGATTTTGTCATTGAAGATGATTTTGAAGACATACATTCCAAAATTGAGTTTCTGCTTACCGAGCGTTTGGGCGATGTGGGCAAAAAAATACACACCGCACGTTCTAGAAACGACCAAGTACTGACGGCCATGCAGCTGTTGCTCAAAGATGAGCTAAGCGAGATTAAGGCACTTACAAAGGATTTGTTTGATACGTGGATGGGTCTGGCAGAAACACACAAAGACGTATTGCTACCGGGCTATACCCATTTGCAAGTGGCCATGCCTTCTTCGTTTGGTTTGTGGTTTTCGGCCTATGCCGAGTCTTTGGTAGATGATGTGGTATTGTTAAATGCTGCACATAGCATCTGCGACCAAAATCCTCTGGGCAGTGCTGCGGGTTATGGCAGCTCCTTCCCTATTGACCGTGCCCTTACGACCAAAGCACTTGGCTTTGGTGCGCTAAAGGTAAATGCCGTTGCCGCACAAATGGGCAGGGGAAAAACAGAACGTATTACCTCCAATGCGATGGGATCACTGGCAGCTACGCTAGGCAGATTTTCGATGGATGTATGCGTGTATATGAGTCAAAATTTTGATTTCCTTTCATTCCCAGACCACCTGACTACGGGATCTAGTATTATGCCGCACAAAAAGAATCCGGATATTTTTGAACTTATTAGGGGTAAATGCGCCCTCATTCAAGGGCTTGGCAATGACTTTGCCTTGTTGGGACAAAACCTTCCGAGTGGTTATCACCGAGAAATGCAGTTGTTTAAAGGAAAAATGCTGGAAGGTATAGATGACCTTAAAGACTGCTTGACCATATTGAATAGCACCATAAAAGAGGTGCAGGTGCGTACAGAAATCATGGGGGATACCAAATACACCTATGCCTTTACTGTTGATGCGCTAAACGAATTGGTGCAGCAAGGAGTTCCCTTCCGAGATGCCTACAAACAAGTGGGGCAACAGGTGGAAGAAGGTACTTTTAAAGCACCCGAGAAAGTAGCCCACACCCATATTGGTAGCTTGGGGAACTTGGCCTTGGATAAGATTCAAGAGAAGTTTGACAAGCAATACTAGCACTGTATTCTTTTAAAATGAGTGCTTAGGTGTGCTAGTGGGAGGCGTTATTCATGATGGTCCCATCCATCATCATCGAGTT
>QXZR01000075.1 GCA_009886265.1 Flavobacteriaceae bacterium | reverse complement strand
ATTTATTTTTTATGGCATCCATTGAATCTATAGAACAGCTTTTACCACAGGTGCGTCGCGATATTTTGCGCATGGTACACCAAGTAAACTCGGGTCATCCCGGAGGGTCGTTGGGCTGTGCTGAATTTTTCGTTGCACTCTACCAACATGTTATGGACTACTCGACCGACTTTAGCATGGACGGTAAAAACGAAGACCTCTTCTTTTTATCAAACGGGCACATCTCTCCTGTTTTTTACAGTGTGTTAGCACGTAGCGGCTTTTTTCCTGTTTCTGAACTTGCTACTTTTAGAAAATTAAATTCCCGCTTACAAGGACACCCCACCACACATGAGGGGCTTCCAGGAATTCGTATTGCCTCTGGTTCACTTGGACAAGGCATGTCCGTGGCCATAGGTGCTGCTGAAACAAAAAAACTCAACAATGACAAACATATGGTCTATAGCCTACACGGCGACGGCGAGCTCCAAGAAGGACAAAACTGGGAAGCCATCATGTATGCAGGAGGCAAGGAAATAGATAATCTTATTTCGACCATTGACTACAACAAACAACAAATTGACGGAAGTACAGATGACGTTTTGCCGCTTGGCGACGTTGGTGCCAAACTAGAAGCTTTTGGTTGGATCGTAATCAATGTGGAAAAAGGCAATGATGTTCCAGCTATTTTAGCAGGATTTGAAGCAGCCAAAGCAGCCTCGGGTCAACAAAAGCCTGTTGCAATTTTACTACACACGGTAATGGGCAACGGCGTTGACTTTATGATGCATACACACGCATGGCACGGTAAAGCACCAAACGACGAACAACTGGCCATAGGACTGGCACAAAATGAAGAAACTTTAGGAGATTATTAAGATGGGATTGAAAGAATATACATTTACAGATAAAATTGATACACGCTCTGGATTTGGCGTTGGTTTAGCAGAAATCGGCGATCAAAATGAAAATGTCGTGGCCTTGTGCGCAGACCTTACAGGCTCGTTAAAGATGAATGCTTTTAAAGACGCACACCCGGAACGTTTTTTCCAAATAGGTATTGCAGAAGCCAATATGATGGGTATTGCAGCAGGCATGACCATTGGAGGTAAAATTCCGTTTACAGGAACCTTTGCTAACTTCTCAACAGGTCGTGTTTACGATCAAATCCGTCAATCGATTGCCTATTCACACAAGAATGTAAAAATATGTGCTTCACACGCTGGTATCACACTAGGCGAAGATGGCGCAACACACCAAATTCTAGAAGACCTAGGGTTGATGAAAATGCTTCCAGGTATGACCGTAATCAACACCTGTGACTTTGAGCAGACGCGAAAAGCAACACATGCAATAGCAGCACATAACGGTCCTGTTTACTTGCGCTTTGGACGTCCTGCAGTTCCTAATTTCACTAGCGAATTGCCTTTTGAAATCGGGAAGGGAATACTACTACAAGAAGGTACAGACGTTACACTTGTGGCTACGGGTCACCTTGTATGGGAAGCTTTAGAAGCTGCAAAAAGCCTACACAAACAAGGCATCAGCGCTGAGGTAATCAACATACACACCATCAAACCTTTGGACGATGCCCTTATTTTGGAATCGGCTAAAAAAACAGGTGCAGTGGTAAGTTGTGAAGAGCATAACTACTTGGGAGGACTTGGAGAAAGCGTTGCCCGTGTATTGGCGGAGCAGCATCCTACCCCACAAGCTTTTGTTGCCACACAAGATACTTTTGGCGAATCTGGAACGCCTGCGCAACTAATGGAGAAATACGGCTTAAACGCTGCTTCTATCGTAAAGAAAGCGAAAGAAGTTTTGGCTAAGAAAGCCTAGTCTTTATCTAGATAATCCGGCGTACCGTCATTATCCGTATCATCTGCTATGCCGTCGTTATTCGCGTCGTACTCATCGCGTGTTAGTGTGCCGTCGTTATCATCGTCATCGTCACGGAAGTTGGGAAGACCATCATTGTCCGTATCGTCATCAAAATAAGCATCACCGTTTAAGTCTTCGAGATGCGTAGGTACCGAATCGCCATCGTGATCTGTGGTGTTGTAGGTAAATAAATCTACAGCAAAAATCAGTGGTGAGTAAGCCGGAACACTTCTTGAATCGTTGTAATAGCCTAAAGCAGAGGGCATAAAAATAGCAGCGGAGCCAAATCCATCAAAGGCATAAGTACCGTCTGCATTTATGGCAGGTGCTGCCGCTTTTTTAATGTATGGCATTAAAGCACTAAAGCCTTTTACCACAGAAAGTGATTCAAACCAAATAGGGTTGGTTCTTTCGTCAAATCTATTTAGGTTAAGCAGCATTCCCTTATAAGCAACAAAAACGCTATCTGCAGCAGTTGGTGCGGTTCCCACACCCTCGCGCATTTTTAGCACATAGGCAGTGTGGTCAAAGTAAACACCATCATTGTCTTTAATTCTAAAATTGATTTCTTCAACTTGGTCACTTAAAGGCGTTTTATTGGCATTGTCTCCTTGAATGGTATCAATGGTGAATGTTACTTGCTCGTTACTTGCAGCAGTTGCATATTCTTCATAGTTGTAAAAGCGTGTTTGTAAAAAGCTGAGTAAGGAGTCATTGTCCACTGCGCGTTGGGCTTCGTATTCGCGGGGTGGCTCTCCGAAGTTGCGTTGCTGTTCTTCACAAGCAGTTGCAAATACGAGTAGGCATACAATTCCAAAAAAAGGTTTTAGTATTTTCATCAAATAAGATTTAAAGCGCAAGATACAATTTTAGTGTATTATTGCGAAGCAATATTATAAACATGCGAATTGATAAATATCTGTGGGCGGTCCGCTATTACAAGTCAAGAAATGCAGCCAGTACGGCCTGTAGAAAAGGGTATGTGCAGCTTGGTGGCCTAAACGCAAAACCCTCAAGAGAGGTTTATGTGTCAGATAAAATTAGCGTCCGACGCCAACAACTTACCGTTGAAATCTACGTTTTAGATATTCCTAAAAGCCGTGTTGGCGCCAAACTCGTACCCCAATATTGCAAAGACATCACCCCACAAGAGGCATTGGATATTAAGGATGCAGCTGATGAGAATCAACGCTTGTCGAGAGTTAAAGGCGCTGGTAGACCTAGCAAAAAAGACCGCAGAGACCTCGATGACTTTTTAGATGATGATGCCTAAGGTATATTGTGTATTTTTGTCCTATGAGTGAAATCATTTTGACATCGGAACAAATTGAGCACAAGCTGGAACGTATTGCTTATCAAATTCTAGAAGCCAATGGCGAGAACCAAACCATCATTATTGCGGGTATTGTTTCCAATGGTTATGCCGTAGCTAAACGCATAGTCCACCACTTAAAAGCCAATTCTTCAAAAGAAATTTTAAGTTGTGAAATCAAAATAGATAAAAAAAATCCGCGCAATCCCATTCAGACCACACTTGCTGCAAAAGAATACACAGACAAGTCCGTTGTGCTAGTCGATGACGTGCTTCACACAGGCACTACTTTAATATATGCCGTTAGGCATTTTTTAAGCGTACCGCTTAAGCAGTGCAAAACAGCTGTGTTACTAGACAGAAACCACAAAAAATTTCCAATCAAAGCCGACTTTAAAGGAGTATCACTGTCTACGTCAATAAACGAGAATGTGGCTGTTCAGGTAAAACCCAACGGGTTTATTGCAGTACTAGATTAATTTACCAACTTCCGCCACTACCGCTTCAATCGATTTGTTATTTACTGAAATAACGTGATTGGCTTGCCTATAAAAGGGTTGACGTTCAAATAAATGCTTGGCAATAAACGACTGCAATGCTTCCTCTGTCTCGGCATGTGCAATTAAAGGGCGTCCATTTTTTTCAGGAAAAAGGCGTTGCGCTAGCGTCTTATGTGATGCATTAAGATAAAAAACATGAGGAGTAGTAGCCGCAACAAGCGCCATATTGTCGTAATAACAAGGAGCTCCGCCGCCCAAAGAGATTACCTTGTTAGCAGCATTTTCAAGTATTTTTTTAAGTGTTTGGTGTTCCAATTCCCTAAAAACTTTGGCGCCCTTTTCCACGAACAATTCAGGTATAGAAGCACTTGCATCATTAGCAATGACATCGTCTAGGTCTTCAAATAAGAGGTTATGTGTTTGTGCAAGCATACGACCTACCGTAGACTTACCGCTGCCCATATATCCTATTAATATGATTGCGTTAGGGTTAGAAAAAGAAGTTGCCATATTTTAAAGTATTGCAGATTGCAAATTTAGGGTAATTTAATCTTTGAATAATCGTCAAAATGCGCCTATATTTGCACCTTCAAATTTTGACTTGGTAGCTCAGCTGGTAGAGCATCTCCCTTTTAAGGAGAGGGTCCTGGGTT
>QXZR01000074.1 GCA_009886265.1 Flavobacteriaceae bacterium | reverse complement strand
GCAGGTAAATAAACTTTTTAAACATAGACAAACATTCAGACAAATATAGATTTTTATTGTGCCAAATATAAAATGGAATACGAACTATTGTTAATCGGAAACCAAAGTGATGCCTGCTGTAATAATATAAGAGCTAAAAGTAGTATTACGATTGTATTGATAAAACTTTATATCAATGCTTTTTAAACCAAAGGCTGCGATGTGTGCTTTTGTAAAAATATCCGTGTAATTAAGCCCAAACCCCAGTTGTGTTGCGCTGTAGGATGACAAGTCATAGTCTGAAGTGTAATATTTGTCTGTGGATAAGGCCTGCTCATAAGGCCTGAAATAGGTAGCAGCTATTTGCGTATAGTACCTGAAAGATGGATATAATGTTAACGCACTGGCAACTTTAATGGGTATTTCCAATTGGGCTGTATGGGATCGTATCCCCCAGTCATCTGAATAGTGTCTGTAATAAGATCGAAAAACAATGTTCTCGTTTAAATAGTAATGAAGCCGCATGCCAAAAGGTATTTTAAAACGCGTATTGGGCAAACGCTCTATGTCATCTGCCAATTGAAAAACATCTGTATTTTGCTTAGAAGTATAAACGGGAATGCTTGCAGCATTTCCGATGTAATAATTACGCACATCACCAAAATATACGCGTTGCAATGGGTTACCAAGCCAACCTTTTTGCTGTAGTAAATCAACAAAAACAGAAAGCTGGGCGTTTTTACTTAGTATCTGAGAAAAGCTAAAGGTAGCCGCATAGGAGTTTCGTTCGGTATTTTGAATGAGTTGAAAGCCATTATGTGGTTGCCAAGCAGTGCTCGTGTTTCCACTTTGGTCTAAAAGCGTTACTCCACTGAAAAAACCGTGTGTTAAATTTCCATTTACCTCTTCAAATGATTTGAGTTCAGTAGGATAAATGGGGTTCCATTTGTCTAAGTAAAGGTGTACACTGGCACCTATTGAGGTGTTTTTTTGGTTAAACTGCTTTAATATGCCACCCCCAAACCCAACAGATGTATAATCATATTCTGTCGCAAAGGATGCAGATGCATTACATGAAAAGTCCCGGTCGTCTGAACTGTGTGCATAGTCAACGCCCACGCTAAACCAAGTATCTTTTTTAGACGCACCTGTCGAAGCATTCCAGGGTGTGCCCACTGTGTTTCCATTTCCGCTATTATGATCATCGTCATCGTCATCGTCTTCATCATCATCATCGTCCTCACCTCTTCCAGTCGAAGCCCCTGTTATATCAAACGGATTTCCATTACTTGATGAGGCAGAGGTATAGGCAGAAATACTGGTATTTACGGTAAGCACATCATCATCATTTAGGGGTATGCTAATAATTATCGCTGCTGTTGCATCCGTAAGTTCTTCAGTACCTATACCACCGGTTACAGCTGCGTTATCCCCTTTTTGGGCGTAGTAGCTGCTTAAGAAATCTACTTCTGTGGTCTCCAAAATACGTTTTTTATACGCTTGGTCTTCATCTGTTTGTGCCAAGGCAAACGCACAGCAAACACAAAAAAAGATGTTTAGGGCCTTGTTCATTTTTAATTACAGCCGCAGCCGCCTCCAGTTTTACCGCCGTTTGCACCCACAGTTGCCTCTCTGTAGGCATGCGCTGTGATGAGGTTCCCATCACATTTTTTTAGGCTTAGGGCCATGTCGGGATCGTTGAGATTTATTTTTTCATATTCTTTGACTACAGCACAACTCCCAAAGAGCAGTGTGGCTATCACAAGTAGTGTGGCTTTTTTCATCATATGTTGTTTAATTCAATATTTTTAGACGTACTTATTTTTCCGTTTTCATCAATTAAAATGCAGTCTACATCTGGCAGTTGATTGATGCGGTCTATCCCCGCTTCTTTGCCCATTACAAATACGGCTGTAGCGAGTGCATCTGCGAGTTCTGCTTTTGGCGCAAAGACCGTTACGCTGATTAGTCCTGTTGCGGGATAACCTGTTCTGGGGTCAATGATGTGGGCATAACGAACCCCGTTAAACCGAACGTACTCTTCATAATCTCCTGAAGTAACCACAGCCCTGTTCTGCAAAGGCATGAGGGCAAAAACCTTGTTTTTGTTCATGGGGTTACTAATGGCAACACGCCAAGGATCACCATTGGGCTTGGCCCCCCAGGCATTCATGTCCCCTGATGCATTGATGATGCCCGCAGTCACGCCCCGCTCTTGTAATAATGTCTTTGTTTTATCTGCAGCTTAGCCCTTTCCAATAGCGCCAAACCCGATTTTCATGCCTTTCTTTTTAAGGAAGACCGCATTGTTTTTTGCATCTAGTTCAATGTGCTTAGCACCCACTGTTGCCACAGACAACTTAATGTCTTTATGGGCTGGTATTTGCTTCATGCTTCCATCAAATTTCCAAATGCGATCTACAGCAGCATAGCTGATGTCAAAGGCACCATCGGTAAGTTTGGAGATGCCCTTTGCCCGCTCAATTAATTGAAACAGCTCTTTTTTAACACGAATGGCTTTTAATCCAGCGTTTCTATTGACAGCAGATGTTTCAGAGTCTTTGTCCCACGAAGAAATAAGGTTTTCTATTCGTTTGATTTCAGCGACAGCCGCATCGATGTGTTTGTTTGCTTGGTTCGCATCATCTCCAACTACTGTAATTTCGAACGCACTACCCATAAGTTGCACTCCTCGGCTGAAGGATTGTTGCGCAACTGCGGAGAGCCCCGTAAAAGACAATATGAACACAAGTGATTTCAACTTATTGGATAAAAGTATTTAGTGAAGCGATATACTTTTCGGGGGTTGTTTTTTTATAGCCTGTTTTTCCAAGGACTTTCCCTGCTGCATCAAGCACTACAACAAGGGGGAAGTTACCCTTAGGATTATAGGCTTCTGCCAACAAGGCATTTGCGGTGGTTTGAGCATCACTTAAGGCGTTTTTCTTCTTTCTTGGGAAATCAGCCAGGAGCATAATATAGTGCTGGGCAGCATATTTTTTAAAAGCCTCGCTTTGCCAGATATTACGGTCTAATTTGATGCAAGGGGCGCACCAATCAGAGCCTTGAAAGACGAGAATAATAGGTTTATTGTCAACAGCTGCAAGTTCTTTGGCAGCAGTAAAATCGGTTAGCCAATCTTGAGCAACAAGGTTTGTTAGCGAAAAAAAGAGGCACAAAACAAGTAGGTATTTTTTGTTTGGCATAGGACGTTATTTAGGGCTTAGCCTAAACCAAAAACCACACGAAAAAAACAAATGAAGCGCAGATTTGGGATTAAGCTACACAAATATATAATTTTTGTTTAACCTACGCCCAACAATTCTAATGCTAACTCGATTACTGTTTTAGGCTCAATGCTACGCATGGCGTCTTCATAGCCGCG
>QXZR01000073.1:3102-13350 GCA_009886265.1 Flavobacteriaceae bacterium | reverse complement strand
AATAGGCTGTATGTGCATGTGTTGGAGTGGCCATTTAAAACAATCTACCTGCCGGGCTTGGCTGGAAAAGTCAAATATGCCCAAATTTTAAACGATGCATCAGAATTGAAATTGGGCATCCAAAAAGGCGCTTGGTTGGACGATGTATCAGAAGGCGACAATGGATTAAAAATCAATATACCCGTGCGTTCACCCAACGTGGAGATTCCCGTAATTGAGCTTTTCTTGAAATAACATAAATCAAATGAAACTCCAGGCATTATTTTTATGTGCCCTCTTTGTGAGTAGTTGCACACAGCAATCTGCTCCAAAAAAGCATATAAACAAACCGCCAAATATTATTATTGTTTTAACAGATGACCAGGGTTTTAAAGATGTGGGTTTTAACGGTTCTCAAGATATTTTGACCCCCAACATTGATAAGCTTGCAAAGCAAGGTATTGTATTTTCAAATGGGTATGTGTCACATCCGTATTGCAGCCCCTCAAGAGCGGGCATTATGACAGGGCGATATCAGCAGCGTTTTGGTCATGAACACAATGTTCCGTTTGATTCCGAAGATGAGACGATGGGTACCCCAACAACAGAAGTTTTTCTTCCCCAAAAAATGAAAGACGCCGGCTACAATACCTATGCCATTGGCAAATGGCATTTGGGCGACCATCCATCATTTTTACCACACAACCGAGGCTTTGATAAGTGGTTTGGCTTTTCTGGTGGTAATATGAATTTTTGGGGTTTTCCGCAAAAGAACAACCGTATGCATGTGCAGCGTAACGACTTCAAAGTCAACGCAAGCGAACTAAGTTATCTGACAGATGATTTCACAAAAGAAGCCTTGTCAAATATCGAGCAAAACGGAGACAAGCCATTCTTTATGTTTTTGTCTTACAATGCACCACATAGTCCAGACCACGCAACCATTGAATATTTAAATAAAACAGCACATATAGAATTTGGAAAGCGAAGTGTTTATGGTGCTATGATAGCTGGTATTGACAGCGGGGTCGGGAAAATTGATGCGCTTTTGACCAAAAAAGGCATCAGAGACAATACCATGATTATTTTTCTCAGTGATAATGGGGGTAGGCTAGATGCAGCCAATAACAATCCCTACAGAGGTCACAAAGGAATGCTTTTTGAAGGAGGGATTAGGGTGCCTTTTGCGTTGTCTTGGCCAGCCAAGTTGCCGAAAGGTATTACCTATTCAGCACCTATTATTTCCCTTGATTTGTTTGCCACATGCATGGCTGCAGCAGGCCTTGAGCCAAATGCCTCCGACAAGCTAGATGGCATAAACCTTTTGCCTTTTTTAAGTGCAGCCAGTAACCAAGGTAATGAAAGAACGCTATACTGGCGTGTAGCCAGTGGAGAAGAATATGCCATTAGAAAAGGGAACTTTAAGCTGATTAAAAGCGCTTATAAAGACAAAACCATGCTTTTCGATTTGGAGCAAGATGAAATGGAAATATATGACGTTGCTGCTGATTATCCAGCCGTTGTAGCTCAATTGCTTAAATTGTATGAAAATTGGGACAGCGAATTACAGCCACCACTATGGACAGATCCGCACATGGAAAATGTTAAAAAAGAGGAAGCAAATACCAAGCAGATTAGGAAAAAATCGCTATCCAAAAAAGAGCAACAGCACTATGACTAGTCGAAATCCTTTTAGCGCTCTGTCTTGGAAAAGAAACTGTTTTTTATTCCTATTTTTTATTTGCTTAAGCACACTGGGCTTTGCGCAACGAACAGCATCAGCAAAACCAAATATCATCTTTATTCTTACGGACGACCATCGCTATGATTTGCTTGGGGCTACAGGAAATGAATTAATCCAAACCCCAAATATTGACAAATTAGCTGAAGACGGGATACTCTTTACAAATGCCCATGTCACAAGCGCTATTTGCACACCCAGCAGGGCTTCCATGCTTTTAAGTCAGTTTGAGCGAAAGCACAATGTCAATTTTAACTCCGGAACCAGCGTTTCTGAGGATGCTTGGAAAACGTCCTACCCCGTAGTGCTTCGAAACAATGGTTACTACACAGGATATATTGGAAAAAACCATGTGCCTATAGGCGATGGTGGCTATAAGTCAGGTGTGATGGAGGCTTCTTTTGATTATTGGTATGCAGGTCATGGGCATCTCCTTTTTTACCCCAAAGACCGACACGAAATATTCAAGGGTGCTAAGAACGATACACAGGTTGAGATTTTAGATGAAGGCGTTACCGACTTTTTCAGTAACGAACACAAACTCAAAGGGGCAAAGCATTTTTTAAAGCGCATTCCCAAAGACAAGCCCTTTTGTATGAGCATCAATTTCAACTTGCCGCATGGCGCAAGTACCAGTACCATGAAAATGCGCCCATCAGACTCCGATACCTACAAAACCCTATACCGTGATTTAGATATTCCTATGCCCAAGCACTATGTCGCCAAGGCAGATATAATAACACCAAAACTCCCTGCCGATGTATTGCACGCAGCAGATAGGCAAGATATTTATGACTTTGTTGACAAAGAAGTCAGCTTGCGTGAGCGTATGATTCGAAATATGCAGGCCGTAACAGGAATTGATGGTCTTGTTGGGAACCTAAGGGAAACCCTTAAGCGTTTAGGCCTTGATGAAAATACCATCATTATTTTTACTTCTGATCATGGAATTTTTTGGGGCGAATACGGCTTGGGCGGCAAGGCACTTTGTTATGAAGTAAACACGAAAGTCCCCATGATTGTTTACAATCCAAGCGCCTCAAAGAAAAGAAGGGGTCTTAGGTCAAATCAATTGGTCCAAACCATTGACATCGCACCAACCATATTGCAATATGCAGCTGTTCCTATACCTGAGACATATCAAGGTAAAGCTTTAAATGATATTATTGATGGTGAAGACGTTTCTGTTCGTGACTATTTATTTACTGAAAATTTATGGTCTACCCATTTTGGAAACCCACGTTGTGAGGCAGTACAAGACAAACGATGGAAATACATACGCTACTACAAAAACGAAAACTTCTCTGCCCAGTATTTTATCAATACTGCTAAAAAATTCAATGTCAATTTGACAAGCATGCTATATGCAAACCACGACCCGCAAATTGCAGTTTACCAATCCTATGTCAACACACCAATTGAAGGCGAGCAGCCCGTTTATGAAGAGCTTTTTGACCTTAGTAATGATGCTGACGAAAAATACAATTTGGCTGCCAATACGACCCATATTGCCAAACTCGAAGAAATGCGAAAACTTTGGCGCACGGCCATCGTTGAAGCACGGGGTACGGGCACACCGCAAGTAGTCAGATTTACTGTTGAAAGTCAAGCAGAGCACAGCGCTAATTTTAAACCAGAATAGGCAACGCCTTTTTCTAACCATAAGACCAACGAACAATGAAAGCGACCAAACTTTTTCTATTTGTACTTGTATTTTTAAGTATTTCATGTAGCAAACAAGCGGCTACCGATCCAGTGTCTTTTAATGAAGGTTGGAAATTCCACAAAGGTGATATTGACGGAGCACAGAACGCTGATTTGGACGATGCTTCTTGGCGGGATATTACCTTGCCTCACGATTGGGCTATTGAAGGACCTTTTGACAGCTCCTACAATGCAAGGAGTGGCGGTTTGCCTTTTCACGGAACTGGATGGTACCGCAAACAATTTGACATGCCAGCCACCGCAAGTGGTAAGCACATAACACTTCATTTTGATGGAGCCATGAACAATGCCAAAGTTTGGCTTAACGGGAATATGATTGGCGATCGTCCTTACGGATATATTGGCTTTTCAGTTGATTTAAGTCCGCACCTAAACTATGGCGGGTCAAATGTTATCGCCGTTCAGTTGGCACCAGAAGACTTTTCGTCTAGGTGGTATCCAGGCGCTGGTATTTATCGCAATACTTGGTTGGAAATAAACAATGAAATTCATGTTGCTAAGTGGGGCACTTTTATCACAACGCCAAGTATTTCTAAAGAGGCCGCATCAATCAATATACTGACCGAGATTGAGAGTGTCGCAACGGAGGATAAAGAAGTACACTTGCAAACCATCATTTATGATCCAAAAAATAGGGAAGTGGCCAAAACCCATAGTGTGGTTCAAACCAAGCAAAATAATGTGGTAGAGGCAGTTCAAACCACCACTGTCAAATCACCCATGCTTTGGGACTTAGATACGCCGAACTTATACACAGCCAAGACGACCCTTATTCGGGGCGATAAGGTTTTGGATAGCTATCAGACAACTTTCGGTATAAGAACTATAGCATATGGTGCTGATTTTGGGTTTAAGCTTAATGGCAAAAAGACCCGTTTTAAAGGGGTTTGTTTGCATCATGATTTGGGCCCGTTGGGAACAGCCGTGAACACACGCGCAACAGAACGTCAGCTTGAAATCATGCAAGACATGGGTGTAAATGCCATTCGCACCAGCCACAACCCTCCTTCGCCCGAGCAAGTGCAGCTTTGCGACCAAATGGGCTTAATGATACAGGTGGAAGCTTTTGATGTGTGGCAAATGGCAAAAGTGGAAAACGATTACAGCAAACACTTCGACGACTGGCATGAGGAAGATTTACGTGATATGATTCGCATTTTTAGAAATAGTCCCTCTGTCGTGATGTGGAGTATTGGAAATGAAATTTTAGAGCAGTCGCATAATACAAAAGGAACGGAAATAGCTAAAAAACTGGTTGCTATTTGTAAAGACGAAGATACTTCAAGGCCTACGACGGCCGGTTTCAATCAATATCGAAAACCAATGGAAAACGGTATGGCTGATGCCATAGATTTGGTTGGTTGGAATTATAAGCCTCGAAAGTATGAGGAGGTATTGGAAAAGCATCCCGACTGGATTGTTTATGGGTCTGAGACTTCTAGTACGGTTAGTAGCAGGGGAACCTATCACTTGCCTATAGAGAAATACGTCAAACACGAGTCTTTGGAAATAACCAGCTATGATTTTATCGGACCACCTTGGGCTTATCCACCAGATATTGAATTTGAGGCTTTAGAAAAAACACCCAATAATTTGGGGGAATTTATTTGGACGGGATTTGATTATTTAGGTGAACCCACACCTTATGGCGGGAAAGACAATTCCACCAACGGCTATTGGAACGGTGATTGGCCAGCTAGGAGCTCATATTTTGGAGCTGTTGACCTTTGCGGACTTCCGAAAGACAGGTTTTATTTATACCAAAGTCAATGGACTAGTACCCCTATGGTTCATGTGCTGCCGCACTGGAACTGGGAGGGTAAGGAAGGCGAAATCATCCCTGTTGTTTCATATACCAATGCAGAGGAGGTAGAACTATTTGTCAATGGAAAATCGTTTGGAAAAAAGCGCAAAGGAATAGACAAAACGCCTATTCCCATTAATTTCATTGATTGGGAAGGCGGTCGTTACAAAGGAACCCATATGTCGCCCTATCGCTTGATGTGGGAGGTGCCTTACCAACCTGGGTCGCTTAAGGTTGTTGCTTACACCAATGGTGTGGTGGTTGCAGAAAAGCGCATAAATACAGCTGGAAAGCCAGCTAAAATTGAACTTATTCCAGACAGGGATATACTTGATGCAGATGGTCAAGACATTTCGTTTATCACGGTACGTATTACGGATAAGGATGGCAATATATGCCCTATGGCAAATCATTTGGTCGAATTCTCTGTATCTGATTTGGGAACGATAGCAGCGGTTGGCAATGGAGATCCAGCTACAACGGCACCTTTCCAATCGAATCAACGTAATGCATTTAATGGCTTGTGTATGCTTATGGTAAAGACCACAAAAAAAACAGGAAAACTATCTGTTCAGGCCACTTCAGATGGACTAAAAGAAGCATCAATTTCTCTGACAGCAGAGTAGTTTTAAACGTTTTTAAAGCTAGCCGTATATTCAGATGGGGTCATGTTGTATAAGGTCTTAAATGATTGTGTAAAATAACCAGCAGTATTAAACCCAGTTCTGTGCATGCTTTCTTTTGCACTAAAGCCTTTTTCTAGGTATTGTGCAGCAATCTTGAGTCTGTAGTTACGGACAAACTCGGTTGGTTTTAATCCCGTTATCGCTTTGGTTTTGTTGTAAAAAGTGGTTCTGCTCATTCCTATGCTTTCGGCAAGTTTTTTGGTTGTAAAGGATGAGTTGTCCAGATTGCGTTCTATTTCAGCTACAACTTTCTGTATAAATTGTTCTTCAACAGCTGTAACATCAATCAAGTCTGGATCAAAAGGCGCTTTTTTAAACTCGTCGTGAATTCTTTTCCTATTTTCAAGTAATGAGCTGACCTGCATTTTTAACACATCCATATTGAATGGTTTTATCAAATAAACATCTGCACCAGCTTGAAGTCCCTCAACTCGAGACTCATTTGTCGTTTTCGCAGAAAGTAAGATAAAGGGAATATGATTTGTATTTATGTCATTTTTCACTTCCCTACATACTTCAATTCCATCTATGCCAGGCATCATAATATCACTAATGATAACATCTGGAGATTTTTCATGGGCAACTTTAAGGCCTTTACTTCCATTTACACAACTTATGACGGCATAGCTATCACTTAATTCAGATGCGATATAATGGTTTATTTCCAGGTTATCTTCAATGATTAAAAGTACTGGCTTATCACTATTTTCATAAGAAATAACTTCTTGTAAAGTTTCTGATTTTAGCTCGGGTATATCTAAAGGCGTAAGGACAAGTTCTTTGTCGTCAATCATTTGCTCGGATGTTAAATGCGCAGCACCTAAAGGAAGTTCAAGTGTAAACGTACTCCCTTCCTTGGGTTTACTTTTCACACCTATTTTCCCACCGTGAATTTTCGCCAAACTTTGCGAAAAAGATAGTCCTATACCAACCCCCTGATTCTTTTTATTCTGGTTGTCTGATTGATAGAAGCGGGCAAAAATGTTTTTCAACTCTTTTGAATTAATCCCTAAACCGTTGTCTCTAACGCTCAGCGCTACATGGCCATTTGGATAGTTTTCACTAGATTTTTTTGCAACAACCTTGATGCTTATTTTTCCTTTTGTAGGGGTGAACTTCACAGCGTTAGATAATAGATTATGAACTATTTTTTCTAATTTATTTATATCAACCCAAACAAATATTTTCTCTTTTGGAAAATGGTACTCAAGCGAAATATCTTTTTTATCAGCCAATGGATAAAACTGGCCTGCTATAGTTTTAATACTACTCAGGATGTTTATGTGCGCGCAAGCGAGTTGTATTTTTCCTTGCTCTAGTTTTCTAAAGTCTAATAGCTGTTTGGTTAGCTTGAGAAGATAGTCGGCATTTCGTTGAATTGTTGTGTATGATTTTAGACGATCTTCTTTTTTAAGGCTATCTCCTTTATTAATTAGCTTTTCAACAGGCCCAAGTATAAGTGTTAACGGGGAGCGTAATTCATGTGATATGTTGGTAAAGAACTCGAGTTTTGCTGTATTCAATTCTTTTTCCTTTTCTTTTTCAAGTCGATCAAACTCTAATTTTCGCTTTCGCCTGATATCGATAAGGGTGTATTGGCCAAAGAGAAACAGCACAACAAAAAATAATATAAAGTAGAGTATTTTGGCAACCGTTGTCCAGTACCACGGTGGGTTTATGGTAATCTTTATTGATGCAGGTTCGCTAGACCATGTTCCGCTGTCATTACTTCCATACACATTAAATACATAATCACCTGCTGGTATGTTGGTGTAATTGGCAATTCTTAGGATTGAAGAGGTCTCAATCCAATCTTCGTCGAATCCATCAAGTTTGTACCTGTATTTGTTAAGTAATGGATTGTCAAAATGCAGGGAAGAAAAACGTAATGAAAAGTTATTTATGTTGGCATCTAAAAAAAGATGTTTAGTATGAGTTATGCTGTTTTCTAAGCGCACTTTACCATCAATCGTCTCAAGCGGTTTTATGGGCTCGTACATAACATTTAAAGCCGTTAATACAATTGTTGGTGCAATGTCAGCGGAAGCATTGTCGTTTGGCACAAATACATTTATGCCATTGATTCCACCAAAGACCAATTCACCGCCATCCCTTTTAAGTGCTGAAATTTCACTCATTTCTGGATTTTGTAATCCGCTTACTGCATAGGTTTTGTAGGTTTCATTTTGTGGATTAAATGCGATTAGGCCATTGTTTGTGCCCACCCATAAAATGCCTCTGCTGTCTTCTGTGATGGAATTGATGACATCGTCAGGGAATAGTGCATTTTGTCGATTGTAGCGTTTAAATCCTGTAACCGATCCGTCTGCTGTGCGTATCATTTTATTTAGCCCGCCACCTATGGTTCCAATCCAAAGCGTGTTATCTGAACTTTCAAAAAGTTGCAGGGTGTAGTTACTTCCTATACTGGAAGTGTCTTTTGGGTTGTGTCGATAAGAAACAAATGTACTCTTGGAAATATCGGTGCTGTTTTCGTCCAGTTTGTTTAGACCATTGTTTGTTGATAACCACAAAACCCCAAAGCTGTCTCTATAGATATCTCGAATTATCTTCCCTGACAACTGCTTGTTCTCATTCGGTGAATTTATAAAGCTAAAGCTTGTATTCTTCCCATCACCAGTCCACTTTGCTAAACCCAAACCAAAACCGTAGTAACCCATCCAAAGTTGTCCTGTACCTTCTCCCAAAACAGCGTGTATTGCCCTGTGGCGAATATTGCTACCATCTGTAGTGGGTTTATTGTATTTGGTGAATCGAAAAGATTTTGGTGAAGTATTTCGGTTTACTTTAAGCATGTTTAGCCCCCCGCTTTCTGTTGAAAACCAAAGTATGGAGTTGTCGTTATCAATAATGTTTTCGGAAATGGAAAAAACGTTATTGGAACTAATCCCACGGTTGTTTTTAGAAGAAGTGAAAACATTAAAAAAAGCATAGTTTTTGTTTCTGTAATTTAAAAAGCTGAGCCCACCACCCTCGGTACCTACCCAGAGGTTTCCAAATTGATCTTCGTGCAAACTCCTGATTTTATTTCCGCCTAAACTGTTGGGGGAGCTGTCTTTGTTAAAGTGGGCAAAACCAAAGGTTTTGTTCGTTTTTTTATAAATACCCCCTCCGTTAGTACCAACCCATAAGTTGCCGGTTTTGTCTAAGAAAATAGATTTTACAGAGTTGTTTTTAAGTGTCAAGAAGTCAAGGTTTTCAAAATCGATGGTGTTCTGAAGAAGCTTGCCTTTTTCGAATGTCACAGAAGACAGTCTATCATCAATCACACACCAAAGCGTACCTTTTGTGTCAATTGTAGCTGCCTCATCAGTTACGGTAGCTGAAATAGTTGCTTTTAAATCTTGATAATAATAGCTTATGTTGTCATCTTTCAAAACCCATTTGGAATCATCAGTGCCTTCTAGTTGCTTTATGAAATAGGTGTCTTTGTCTGGTTGATAAGAAATGTTTTGTAGTTTTGAACCTGCCACAGTGTACTTTAAGGCATAGTTACCCTGATTGGTTTCGTAAAAAACCCTGCTATTTTTAGTGTAAATTCTTTTTGCGATAGCTTGTTTGGCAGGTTTTCCCTCAATACTTAAAAGAAAAAACTCCATTTCATCAGCATTTTCTTTGATTACAGCATAGCAAATTTTGGATCTAAATTGAACCCATAATACACCATCTTGACTTATAGTAATCCTATTGGCATAACCACCCATCTGCGGAATGACAGTATTAAAACTTTTGAAGCGTTCTGTTTTTGCATTGTAGCGGTTTAGTCCTCCGTCTAATGTTGCGATCCACAAGTTTCCAAACGAGTCAGTTTGAATGTCTTGCACTATTCTTCCTGATAAAGTAGCATCATTTCCGTTGATGGGCTTAAATACATTAAAACGGTAACCGTCAAATTTATTTAGTCCGTCATTGGTGCCAAACCACAAAAACCCTTCGTTGTCTTGAGTGATACAGTTTATGTCGTGTTGTGACAATCCATCTTTAGCAGTAAAATTTTTAAAAATGTATGTCTCTTGCTGACTGTAACTCACAAAAGCTATAAATAAGACAAAATAAAAAAAACAACCAGTTTTTTTTTTCATGGGATGTGATTTACTGTTATTTTTTTAGATTTTCTAAATTACATTTTATTAATTAAATTAAAACGGAAATAAAAATTAATCCCCCTTTGTATTAGTGTATTGACAATTTGACACAAAAAAAAGAACATTATAATAAGAGCTTTGACCTTGGTTTTTTGTTCTTTGGAAAACAATTAAGGGTATTAAATTATATAACAACACTAACTAATG
>QXZR01000073.1:0-3092 GCA_009886265.1 Flavobacteriaceae bacterium | reverse complement strand
AGCTATTAGAATGTCTGGTATTATAACTAATGAAAAAATTAATAAAGACAGGGAACCATACAAGCCAAAAGCTTTTCAGCTTTACAGTATTTATATTCATTTGCTTGTTGAGTATTAACGTTCATGCGCAAAACAGAACCGTTAAAGGGACAGTCATTGGTTCAGAAGATAGTCAGCCTATTCCTGGTGTAAATGTTATGATTGAAGGGACCTCATTAGGCTCATCAACAGATTTTGACGGCTTTTACTCTATTGAAGCACCTTTAGGCTCAACACTTGTTTATAGCTACATAGGAATGGAAGAAACTAAAATTTTAGTTTCGGAAGCTACACACAATGTGATTATGGAGGCAAGTACAACAGGTCTAGATGAGGTTATAGTTGTAGGATATGGCACGATGAAAAAAAGAGAAATCACAGGAGCAATTTCATCTGTTAAAGCTGAGGATATTGCCAAAACTGCTACCTCTGATTTCGCTGCGTCACTTCAAGGTAGAATGGCTGGTGTTAGCGTACGACAAGGCAATTCAGCTCCTGGAGACAATGCACAAATTACAATTCGTGGAATAACTTCGTTTCAAGAAGGAGGTTCTGGACCTCTATATGTTGTTGATGGGGTTACGTATATCGAAAATCCAAATATTACGCCTCAAGAGATTGAGTCTGTAGAAGTGTTAAAAGATGGAGCATCTGCATCTATTTATGGTTCTAGAGCTTCTGGAGGTGTTATTTTGATCACCACTAAGAAAGGTAAAGAAGGATCCATGAATATTAACTTGGACTCTTATTATGGGGTACAAAATATTAACTCAGTAATTGCACTTGCAAATACTAAAGAGTCGTTATACATTAATGATATACTATATAGATATCAACCAACCAATCAATTTGATCCGCTTGAATTCAATAGAGACGGTTTAAGTTTCAATACTGACTGGCTAGGAGATTTACAAGTTGATATGGCACCTATTCAAAATCACTCTCTTAGTGTTAGTGGAGGTAAAAATGGCCTTACATACAATGTAATTGGTACATTCTTTGACCAAGAGGGGACGTTATACAATTCAGACTTCGAAAAGTATTCTTTACGATCCAACACGTATTTTAAGAAAGGAAAGTTTAGTGTACAAGCGAATCTTAGCGTTAACATCAGTGAGAAAAACAAAGAACCTTATGCACTCATTTACGATGCTATAAAGCTTCAGCCATACAGGCAATCTATAAATGCCAACAGTGATAATTTTAATATCGGTGGAACGAATCCAGAAAATATATCAAATTTTGCTGGTAAGTTAAAACAAGAAAGTTCAACTAAAATAAACTCCTTCAACGGAAACGTTAGAATGAATTATACGTTAATTGAAGGCTTGCAATTGGGGGCGAATCTCGGTAAATCACATTACAGTAGTAAAGATCGATTCTACAATCCAAGCTTCATGGTTTATAATGACCAAGGAGAGCTAAATGCTGTTGCAAGTAACCTAAACGCACAACTACGATTAGGAGATGGAACAAGTAGCCGAAGTATTGCGGAGTTTACCTTAAACTACAATAAAACTTTTAAGAAGCATCACCTCAAAGTGCTAATTGGAAACACCTATGAAAAGTCTTCGTATGAGTTTTATAGGACTGGTGCAGATAATATTTCTAGTAACAAAACTCCTGTACTTGGTAATGGAGAACCCATTGTGGCGTCTCATATTATTAATAAAACAAATAGTATTTCATACTTAGGAAGAATCAGCTATAATTATAACTGGAAATACATGCTTACAGCTGTAATTCGCCGTGATGGCTCAAGTAATTTTGGATCTTCAGAGCGTTACGGTGTGTTTCCGTCTATTTCTGGTGCATGGACCTTGTCCAATGAGCCATTTTTTAGAAGTTTAAAAGACAAAATTTCTATGGCCAAAATCCGTATTGGTTATGGAACCACTGGCAGTGACAGAATACCTCCCTATGCCTTTAGCCCAGTTGTTATTTCAAACGTTGACTATCCGTTAGGTGGTGGAAGCAATCTGGCACCTGGAATGACCCAACCAGGTTATGCAGACCCTAACTTAAAGTGGGAATCCAATATTAGTACAAACGTTGGTATCGATCTTGACTTTCAACGAGGAAAAGCAGGTTTGGTAATTGATATATACAAGCAAGACAAAGAGGATATGTTGTTGGCTATTGTACCACCAATATCTGCAGGGTCTACACCTGTAAATGGACAGAGTTATGATAGATTTCTTACCAATGTTGGAAACCTCAGGAATAGTGGAGTAGAAATTGCGGGTCACCTGAACCAAGATTTCGGTAAAGTACGTGTCAAGTTTGGTGCAACGTATACCCAGAACGAGAACAAAGTAATTAGCCTTTCTAGAGATGGAGAGTTTATTTTTGATGGATATCCAAACATTGTTCGTCAAGATCGGACAGAGCCTGTTGCTGTACTAGAGGCAGGGTTGCCCGTTGGTGCATTTAAGGTGTACGAAACTGCCGGAACTATTAAAACAGATGATGAATTACTCGCGTATCAGCAAATGGTTCCCACTGCACAAAAAGGAGACTTGAAGTATGTGGATACAAACGCTGACGGTGAGCTAAACAATGATGACAAAGTTTATAAGGGTTCTTACCAGCCAGACTTTGAGTACGGATTCACAGTAGATGTAGATTACAACCAATTTGATTTATCTGTACAGTTGTATGGCGTTGAAGGAAGTACTATTTACAATGGATCAAAGCAATATGCATTCAGTGTGAAGCGGCATAAAGATTTGGTTTATAGTTGGACGGATATGAATCCAACTTCAAACATTCCAACGCCACGTGCAGATGCTGAGCATCCAAACGTACAAACGTCAACAGATCTTTTCCTTGAAGATGGTTCTTTTTTACGTGTGCGAAACATCATTCTTGGATATTCAGTGAAAGAATCATTTCTTAAAAAAATGGGCATAGATAAACTGCGCTTCTATGTGAGTGCGCAAAATCCATTCACATTTACAAATTATACAGGATTTGATCCTGAAGTGGGAAGTAATAATCCATTTAATGGCGTTTATCTTCACTCAGACAACTCATCTAAGAAACGTAAGCCT
>QXZR01000072.1:20480-48841 GCA_009886265.1 Flavobacteriaceae bacterium | reverse complement strand
TTGTTCAGTACTAAATTAGTAAAATATTTTGATTAGCGCAGTACCTTGGTAGGAAACACCACGGTACTTTGATGTCCATCGGTACCCACAGCGGCCACGCCAAACAAATAGTTGTCCAGCACAATCCCCTCAAGGGTGGTTTGGGTTTTATTCCCCACATATTTACTGTACTGCCAGGTAGGGGAGGTGGTATCGCGCCAATACACCATATAGCCTACTATGTTAGGGCTTTCTGAAGCCATCCACTCCAATCGTGTGCTGGGAGCTACTACGCCACCTATGGCAACTTCCTTTGGTGCAGCTGGTGCCCAAGCCAGAGCCGCTAACGATATGGCATTTACAGCCGTAAGCTTGGCTGCATAGGCTGCGTTTACGCCAGACAACACATCGCCATAAGCAATACCGTCTTCGTTGCGGATATCTTGGTGCTGACGGTTGTAGTTTTCATGTGCTTCCATGATGCGAATACCCGCAAAACCAACGTCATTAAATGGGCGGTGGTGGCCACCACGTCCAAATCGGTCTAAGCGATAAATCAGCATGGGGTTCATCTCCGGCATATAGTTTTGGGTCGTTTTGTGTACGTAGCGTGCCAATTGTCGTGAAATGCCATCTACCTCGCCTCCATAAAAACGGCGTTGCTTGCGGGCACGCTCCGTTTCGGTTGGTGATGTTGGTTCAGAGAAAATGCGAAAACTGCGGTTGTCAATGACGCCATCTACGCCTTCAATATTTCCAATCATATCGTTGTTCAGTACGCCGATAATCTCCCAATTATTATCCAAGGCATATTGCGCTAATCCTTTTCCGCCATAAAGGCCTTGTTCCTCTCCAGAGAGGCCCACATAAATAATGCTGTTGGCAAAACGATATTTCGATAATACCCTTGCCGCCTCAATGGCACCTGCCATCCCCGTGGCATTGTCGTTAGCACCCGGCGAATCAGATGTAAAGTTATTGGGGTCGCTGACTCTAGAGTCGATATCTCCACTCATGATGACAAACCTATTTGGGTGAACGCTACCGCGTTGTATGGCAACGATATTGTTGATCCAAACGTCGCGCGTAAGGCGTCGCCCATCGGCTTTAAACATGTTTTTCTGTTCAAAAACTTCAAGACAGTTTCCGCAGTCAGCGCTTATTTGTGCAAAGGATTTTTTGATCCACCTTCTAGCTGCGCCAATGCCCCTCGTTTCTGAAAGTGTATCGCTTAAGGTATGGCGGGTACCAAAGTTGGCCAAGGTCTCCACATCCGTTATGATGCGATTGGCGGACACTGCTTTAATAATATCATACATCCGTGCGTCCTGTTGCCCAAAGGCAAGACTAATGGTAAAAAGCAGGAAGCAAAAGCGATACATATTAGAAGCAATAGTTGTTTTCAGCAGCCACCTTATCAGCAACTTTATTGCGCAATGCAATTACATTCGGATATTCCATGTATTTGGTAAAACGCTTAAGTCCCATAAGTAAGGCTTTTTGTTCATCGCCCTCGGCAAATCCCAAGATGGCTTCACGGCCTTTGGTGGTGATTTTTTCAACTGCTTGATACAGATACAACTGACTAAGCGCCACTTGATATTCTTGGGCTTCTAGCCCATAGACGCCCACATTCTTTTCAGCCCTTAACACGGCAGATTCTGCCATATAAACTTCTATCAAAATATCGGCAACAGCCAACAACAGTTGTTGGTGTTCCTCAAGTTCGGTGCCGTATTTCTGTACCCCTGCGCCTGCAATCATCAAAAAGACTTTTTTAAGGTTTTTAAGGATGTGCTTTTCTTGGCTCATGGGTTCACTAAAATCAGGAATGGCAAAATCAGGAATGCCCAAAAGCTCGTCGCCCACTGCTGTGGCAGGACCGATCAAATCCAGTTGTCCTTTCATGGCTTTTTTGATGAGCATGCCTACCGAAAGCATGCGGTTGATTTCGTTAGTTCCCTCATAGATTCGTGCAATACGCGTATCGCGCCAAGCCGTTTCCATGGGCATATCAGCCGAAAAGCCCATACCGCCCATAACTTGGATACCCTCGTCAGCCGTTATTTGTGTTTGTTCAGAACAGGCAACCTTTAGAATAGAGCATTCAATTACATATTCTTCAACCCCTTTTAGCTCCGCTTCTTGGTGACTGTTCCCAGCTGCTTCACGGAGTGCAATGCGGTCTTCAATATCCTTTGCTGCTCTGTAGCAAGCTGCTTCACCTGCATACAAGAACGTCGCCATATTAGCGAGCTTTTGTTTGATGGCACCAAACTTTGCAATCGGCGTTTTGAACTGTACCCGTTGGTTGGCAAAGCTAACGGCTTCATTAAGCACGCGTCTTTGACCGTCTAGCGTAGCAACTGCCAGCTTGATGCGCCCAACGTTTAGGGCATTCATGGCAATCTTAAACCCATTGCCACGCTCCGATAACATATTCTCTACCGGTACTTTTGTGTCGCTAAAAAACACCTGTCGGGTTGAAGATGCATTGATGCCCAACTTCTTTTCTTCTTCGCCCATTGAAATACCATTCTCAGAGTCGTTAGGTATGATAAAACCCGTGATGTTTTTATCATCTTCAATACGTGCAAATACAATCATCAAATCGGCATAGCCCGCATTGGATATCCATATTTTCTGACCCGAAATAAGGTAGTGTGTGCCATCATCAGAAAGTACTGCTTTGGTCTTTCCACTGTTGGCATCCGAACCGGCCGTTGGCTCGGTAAGACAATAACAGCCTATCCATTCACCACTCGCTAATTTTGGGACATATTTTTTCTTTTGCTCCTCGTTTCCGTAGAGTACGATTGGCATAGTGCCTATTCCTGTGTGTGCACCAAAAGCAGTGGAAAGAGAACCTGAAGCCCCCGAAATATATTCACATACCAGCATGGTGTCTACAAAGCCCATACCCATACCGCCATAAGCTTCGGGTACGCTAACACCCAAAAAGCCCATTTCGCCAATTTTGCGCATCAGCTCAAAGGTGTAATCGTAGTCTTTGTTGTCAAAACGCTCACGAGCAGGCCAAACCTCACGGTCAACAAACTCCTGAATCGCCTCGCGCATCATACGCTGTTCTTCGTTAAATTCTTCTGGGGTGAAGATGTCTTGTGCTTTGGTGTCCTGTAAAATAAAGGCACCACCACGGGTAAGTTTACGTGCTGCTGTTTCCATAAGTTGGTGTTATAATCGTTCAAAAATACCGGCTGCGCCCTGTCCTGTTCCCACACACATGGTCACCATACCGTATTTGTTATCTCTCTTTTTCATTTCGTCAAATAGCTGCACCGAAAGCTTTGCGCCCGTGCAGCCAAGTGGGTGTCCCAGTGCAATGGCACCTCCGTTAACGTTTATGATGTCGGGGTTTAATCCCAAGGTTCGTATCACCGCCAACGACTGTGAAGCAAAGGCTTCGTTTAACTCAATCAATTCAATGTCTTCTTGTTTCATTCCGGCTTGCTTTAACGCTTTTGGAATGGCTGCCACGGGACCAATACCCATAATGCGTGGAGGTACGCCTGCTGCGGCATAACTGACCATACGCGCAATTGGGGTAACCCCGAGTTCTTTGACCATGTCCTCGCTCATAACCAATACCATGGCTGCGCCATCACTGGTTTGTGAGGCATTACCCGCTGTTACGGAGCCTCCAGCTGAAAATACGGGACGTAGTTTTGCCAATTTATCAATGGCCGTATCGGCACGTGGACCTTCGTCTGTGTCCACTACATAGTTGCGTGTTTTTTTGGTGTTTCCTTCCAAATAAGTCTCTTCAATCTTGATGGGTACAATTTGCTCTTTGAAGGCGCCGCTTTCAAGTGCAGCAAGTGCTTTTTGGTGTGAACCATAGGAAAATGCGTCTTGGTCTTCCCGTGAGATGTTGTACTCTTTTGCAACAGCCTCTGCCGTGAGCCCCATACCCCAATAGTAATCTTCTTTTCCATTTTTTACCAATTCGTAATCGGGAACGGGTTTGTATCCACCAAAGGGGATATAACTCATGCTTTCCGATCCACCAGCGATGATGCATTCCGCCATACCAGATTGAATCTTGGCTGTGGCCATGGCAATTGTTTCCAAGCCCGAGGCACAGTAACGATTAACGGTAACGCCCGGAACTGTATCGGTTTCCAGCCCCATAAGCGAGATGAGTCTGGCCATGTTAAGCCCTTGCTCTGCTTCGGGCATGGCATTTCCAACAATGACGTCGTCGATACGTTTTTTGTCTAATTCTGGGATGCTGTTCATGAGGTGGGCAACCGTTTCTGCGGCCAGTTCATCTGGACGCTTGAAGCGGAAAAGTCCCCGTGGTGCTTTTCCAACGGCGGTGCGATATGCCCGTACGATATAAGCTGTTTTCATCTATTTAATTTTTTTCAATTTCTTTAATCGATATTAGTTGCGTAAAGGTTTACCTGTTTTGAGCATATGTTGAATGCGTTCCAATGTTTTTCGTTCGGCGCATAACGATAAAAAAGCCTCCCGCTCGATGTCCAACAAATAGCGTTCGCTTACTTGCGTCGCTTGCGACAGATCGCCCCCTGCCATTACATAGGCAAGTTTGTTTGCGATTTTTTGATCGTGTTCTGAAATGTAGTGTCCAGCTTCCATACTATCTGTACCTACCAAAAACATGCCCAAAGCTTGTTTTCCGAGAACTTTTATGTCTGTACGTTGTATGGGTTGGGTATAGCCGCGTTGCGCCATAAGCAGGGCTTCCTGTTTGGCAATGTTTAACTGCTGCTTGCCGTTGACCACAACAATATCCTTCCCTTTCTGTAAAATGCTAAAGTCATAGGCTTCATAGGCCGAGGTAGCCACCTTTGCCATACCTATGGCCAAGAAATGCTCTTGTAACACATTTAGCTCAACGTCGTTTTTGCGGAACATGTCGGATGCACGTAAAGTCATTTCCTTAGAACCACCACCGCCAGGAATGACCCCAACGCCAAACTCCACCAAACCGATATAGGTTTCTGCAGCAGCCACTACTTTGTCGGCGTGCATAGACAGTTCACAGCCCCCGCCAAGCGTTAGTCCGTGTGGTGCAGCTACTGTGGGTACACTCGAATAGCGCATCCGCATCATAGTATCTTGGAAGTACCTAATGGCCATATTCAGCTCATCGTATTCCTGTTCTACCGCCAGCATGAATATCATACCCAAATTGGCGCCTGCCGAGAAGTTGGCGCCGTTATTGCCTACCACAACACCTTCATAGCCTTGTTCCGCTAGGTCAATACCTTTATTAATACCCTGTAAGACACCTGCGCCGATGGTATTCATTTTTGAGCGAAACTCTATGTTTAAAATACCATCACCCAGGTCAATCACTGAGCACTCCTTGTTTTGCCAAATGGTCTTGTTATCTCGGACATGATCCAAAATAATAAAGGCCTCTTGTCCGGGAACGGACACAAATTTCTCTTTCTCAATATTGTAATAGTGCGGCTTGTTTTCGTTAAGCTGGTAAAAGCCTTTGGCGCCAGTGGCGGCCAATGTCTCTATCCATGGGGCAACTTCGTGCCCAGCTTCCTTAATAAGCGCAATACCTTCTGTTAGTCCAACAGCATCCCACAATTCAAAGGGGCCGTGTTCCCAACCAAAACCAGCCTTCATGGCTTCGTCTATTTGGTAAAGGACACCTGATATTTCAGGGATACGGTACTGTACATAAGCGAAGGTTTCGCCCAAAACAGTGCGGTAGAATTGTGCTGCCTTGTCTGTTCCATTTATTAAAATGGGAAAACGATCGGCGACACGCTCAACCTTTTTTGTTTTTTCAAGCGTAGCAAAAGATACTTTCTTTTTGGAGCGATACGTCATGGTATCCAAGTCCAATACGTGTATTTCAGACTTTCCTTCTTTGTCTTTGATTTTTTTGTAGAACCCTTGACCCGATTTACTCCCTAGCCACTGTTCGTCCATCATTGTTTGGATAAAATCTGGCAATACAAAGCTCTCACGGCGTTCGTCGTCCGGGCAGTTTTCGTGCAAACCTTTGGCTACATGCACTAGGGTGTCTAGCCCAACAACGTCTACCGTTCTAAAGGTGGCAGACTTGGGTCTCCCTATCACAGGGCCAGTTAATTTATCTACTTCCTCCACAGTCAGTCCCATGGGCTTCATTTGGTGGAATAGACTCTGAATACAGAAGATGCCAATGCGGTTGCCGATAAAGGCAGGGGTGTCTTTGGCCAGCACGGCAGACTTACCCAAAAAGCGGGTACCGTAGTCCATAAGAAAGTCAACAACCTCGGGCTTGCAATTTGGTCCCGGTACCACTTCAAATAATTTGAGGTAGCGTGGTGGGTTGAAGAAGTGCGTTACGGTAAAATGTTCTTGAAAGTCTTTAGACCTTCCCTCGTTCATAAATTTGATGGGAATACCAGAAGTGTTGGAGCTAACGAGTGTTCCGGGGGTTCTGTGTTGTTCTACTTGCTCAAACACTAATTTTTTAATGTCCAGTCGTTCTACGACGACTTCAATAATCCAATCCACACCAGCAAGCTTGGTCATATCGTCTTCAAAATTACCTGTTTGAATTCGTGCCTTAAAGCTCGGATGATAGAGCGGTGCGGGTTTGCTTTTGATGGCCGCTGCAAGGTTAGTATTAACAATACGGTTACGCACTGCTGGGTGTGTGGTGTCTAAGCCTTTTTTCTTTTCAAGATCGTTGGGTTCTTTGGGCACGATATCCAGTAGCAATACCTCAACGCCAATATTGGCAAAGTGGCAGGCTATTCCGGCACCCATGATCCCTGACCCTAATACGGCTACTTTTTTTATATGTCTGTTCATAGGTAGGTTATTTGTAAATTTTTTTTGATTGTATGAGTTCGACGATGGTTTCGGACACCTCTCTAAAAGTCTCCAGCTTTTTAGCATCGATGTTTTGCGCTATTTTTTCATTGAATTCCAGCACAAAGGATTTTGATAAATCCCTTTTTTCTAGCCCCGCTGTGGTGAGTTTAAGCAGTACGCTTCTGCCGTCATCAGGATTGGGTTTACGAACAATCAATCCCTTGTTTTCAAGTGTCTTTAATGTTCGGGACAGACTGGTAGCTTCCATGCCCATCTTTGGTGCAATTGCCGTTGAGGGTGTTCCGTGGACAGGGTCTATCGATAACAATGCCAAACCTGTTGCCATTGAAGTACCGTGTTTGGCAGCTTCCTCATTATACATTTTAGCAATGGCTTGCCATGCTGCTCGGTATAGTGCGTCAATAGTTGGGTACGAAGTGGTTACTTGCATACCCCAAACATACAAAAAAATACTATGCACGCATAGTATTTTTATCCTTAGTATATATTTTCTATTAGTGAATTGTATTTTTCCTTGAGGACTTTTCGCTTTAGTTTCATGGTAGGCGTAAGGTGTCCATCATCTACAGACCAAACGTCTGGCGTAAGGCGTATTTCTTTTACTTTTTCCCATTGGCCAAAGCGTTTGTTGATGTTGTTCACTTCGTCCATAACTTTGTTTTGGACGTCTGTGTTTTCGCACCATGTTGCTTGGTTTGCAGTTAGTATTAGTTGCTTTTCTTTGGCCCAGGCTTCTACTGCTACAAAGTTTAGTTGAATTAGCGCCGCAGGAAATTTTTGGTTTTCTCCAACCACCATAATTTGTTCAATAAATACAGATTGTTTCATGGCATTTTCAATGACTTGTGGCGCGATGTATTTTCCGCCCGAAGTCTTGAACATTGCTTTTTTTCGATCTGTAATTTTCAAAAATCCATCTGCGTCAATGTGACCAATATCCCCCGTGTGGAAGTATCCATTTTTGAGCACCTCATTGGTTTTTTCTTCGTCTTTATAATAGCCCATCATGATGTTGGGTCCTTTACATAAGATTTCGCCGTCTTCGGCTATTTTAACCTCAACCTTATCAATTATTGGTCCAACGCTACCAATGCGCATTTTTCCATTTCGCATGTCATTTACAGAGACTACAGGCGAAGTTTCTGTAAGGCCATAGCCTTCAGCTACTGTCATGCCTGCGGCTGTAAATACACGTGCTAGCCTAGGCTGTAGGGCTGCACTACCAGAAGCAATAAGGTCTAGATTTCCGCCAAGGGCCTCTTTCCATTTACTAAAAATAAGCTTGCGGGCAATCTTTAATTTCTGCTCATACCACCAGCCGTTCTGACCATAGGGTTCGTATTGTAATCCCAAATCAACTGCCCAGTAAAATAATTTTTTCTTGATGCCAGATAAGTCCGCGCCCTTTGCGTAGATTTTGTCATACAGCTTTTCCAAAAGTCTTGGCACAGCGGTCATCACGCTAGGTTGAATTTCTTTAAGATTGTCTCCGATTGTTTCCAGCGATTCAGCAAAATAGATTTGCGTACCAGAATAAATGTAGAGATATAAAAGCATGCGTTCATAGATATGACACATGGGCAAAAAACTCAAAGCTTTTGCGTTTCCATATGTTAGTGGCAAACGCTTTTGGCTCGCAATCACATTGCTTACAATGTTTTGATGGCTTAGCATCACGCCCTTTGGTCTTCCAGTAGTTCCAGAAGTATAGATGATGGTTGCCAAATCCGCTTCACTAATGGCGTCTTTACGAGCTTCAATTTCTTGAAGTTGTGCTTTTGTTGGTTGCTCGCTTAGCAAGGTTTCGAAAGCTTCACATCCCTCAATAGTGTCAAAGCTAAATACGTTTTCAATGCTTGGACAATTGGACTGAATTTCGCGCACCTTATCCAATACTTCGATATCTGAAACAAAACAGAATTTTACTTCTGCGTGGTTCATGATATAGGCATAATCATCCGGAGAAATGGTTGGGTATATGGGAACATTTATGGCGCCAATTTGTGTCATGGCATGGTCGGCAAGTACCCATTCTGTTCTGTTAGTAGACGAAATCATGGCAATTTTATCGCCTGCTCCAACTCCCATTGAAAGGAGCTTTGCACTCAATTTGTTTCCGAGTTCACTTACTTCTGGTGTGGATAGGCCAACCCAATCACCTGAGGTTTTTGAATTAACGGCATTTTCCAACGGTTTGTCAGTTGCCATTATATCAATAAAATCAAAAAGTCTTTTGGGTGTTCTCATAATTGAAAGCATTTTTTTGCACAATTGCTAATATTCAAAAAAACGATATTTTTTTGGTTTTACCTACTCAAAATCCAGTTGTAAGCATCTTCGAAGGCCATTATCCACGGACTGACCTCATCGGAACGGTCGTCGGGGTAGCTTCCCCAGTTCCATGGGAATATAGCACGCTCAAGGTGTGGCATCATCACCAAGTGGCGGCCATCGTCACTACTGAGCATGGCGGTATTGTGGTCTGATCCGTTAGGATTTGACGGATATGCATCATAGGCGTATTTCCCAGCTATCGCATAATTGTTTTTGCCTTCAGGGAAAATAAACTTGCCTTCGCCATGAGCTGCCCAAATTCCTAACCTGCTTCCTTGCAAGCGGTTGAGCATGATGGCTGGACTATTTTCTATGACTACATCGGTAAAAATACATTCAAATTTACCCGAGTCATTGTGTTCCATTTTTGGTTTTTCACTAGTTTTAGGATGCAACAAGCCCAATTCGATGAAAAGCTGGCAACCGTTACATACGCCCAAACTCAAGGTGTCGGGTCTGGAAAAAAACTGCTCAATGGCTTGTTTTGCTTTTTCGTTGTATTTGATGGTGCCTGCCCATCCTTTTGCAGATCCAAGTACATCGGAATTTGAAAAACCGCCAACTGCTACCAGTAGTTGCACATCGCTCAAATCTTCCCTACCAGAAGTTAAATCTGTCATGTGAATATCTTTGACTTCAAAGCCCGCCAAGTGCATCATATAGGCCATTTCACGCTCAGAATTACTGCCTTTTTCTCTAAGAACAGCAGCTTTTATTTTGCGTGTAGGTTGTGGTTTTATTGTCCCTTCAAAATTTTTGGGAAAGCTGAATTGCAAAGGTGTTTTGTCAAAAGAATCAAAACGTTCCTTAGCTTTTGTTTCGCCACTTTGTTTGCGGTCAAGAAGATAAGAACTCTTAAACCAGAGTTTTCTGTAGGATGTAATGTCGAAAGTATATTCCTCGCCATCTCCTTTAATATCAAGGCTGTTCGTGTTGGTTGGTGTACCTATTTTGACAATGTCAACCCCCTTTTTCTTCAATCGTTCTGCAACTTCGGGTGCTGCTTGCACCAAAATACCTACTTGTTCGGAAAGCAGTGTTTGTGCTACGCCTTTTTCGTTTTTGGGTGGGGTAATTGTCATCCCCAAACCATCTGCTGCAAAACACATTTCTAGTAAGGAAGTGATAAGACCGCCAGCAGCGATATCATGTCCAGCAGCGATGTTTCCTTTTTTAATTTCTTTTTGAACTTGGCTAAAAACTTTCTTGAAGTATTTTGCCTTAGCAACATCGGGTGCTGCTGTTCCAATGCTTTGTTGTAGTTGTGCATAGGCAGAACCGCCTAAAGCTGCTTTGCCATCTGATAGGTCTATTAAATATATCGCTCCACCATCCGCTTTAAGTTCTGGGGTCACTACTTTCTCAATGGCATCACAGTGTCCAGAAGCAGAAATGATAACAGTGCCCGGCGCAAGTACTTCTTCGTCTTGGTATTTTTGTTTCATGGAGAGCGAATCCTTCCCAGTTGGGATGTTAATGCCCAGTTTAATGGCAAAATCAGCGCATGCCTCAACGGCTTCATAAAGACGTGCATCTTCTCCAGGGTTGTTACATGCCCACATCCAGTTGGCTGAAAGACTCACGTTGCTAAGGCCATCCGCAATGGGTGCCCAAATGATATTAGTCAAAGCCTTTGCGATTGCATTTTTGCTTCCCAAACCAGCATCTATAAGACCGACCAAAGGTGCGTGTCCTACAGATGTAGCCATCCCATGAACGCCCTCAAAATCAAGGGCCATTACACCGCAGTTGGCCAAAGGCAATTGGTGTGGTCCCACGCATTGCTGCTGGGCAACACGCCCAGTCACACAACGGTCAACCTTATTTGTAAGCCAGTCTTTACAAGCCACTGCCTCTAGCTGTAGCAACCATGCTACTTGCTCTTCAAAAGCCTGAGTCGCTGGTACAGCAGTATAATTTGTAGCGTGTGTGCTATCCCGCATGATGGTCTTGGGCGTTTTGCCAAAGAAATCTGACAAGTCCAAGTCAATTGGCGACAGCTTTGTTGTTTCATCCTGAATTTGGAACCTGTGGTTTTCGGTAACCTCTCCCACTTCAAAAATAGGCGCACGCTCTCTTTCTGCAATTTCTTTGAGCTGTTCCAATCCTTTGGCATCGGTAATCAGTCCCATGCGCTCTTGGGATTCATTTCCAATAATCTCTTTTGCCGAAAGCGTTTGATCTCCTACAGGAAGCTTGTCTAACGCGATATTCCCACCAACTTCCTCAATGAGTTCAGAGAGACAGTTTAGGTGCCCACCTGCTCCGTGGTCGTGTATGGAAACAATGGGGTTGTTGTCTGCCTCAACGGCTGCTCTAACAGTGTTGGCAACACGTTTTTGCATTTCGGGATTGGAACGTTGCACGGCATTTAATTCAATGCCCGAGTCAAAGGCACCCGTATCTGCTGAAGATACGGCAGCTCCTCCCATTCCAATGCGGTAATTATCACCCCCCATAACAACAATCTTGTCGCCTTTTTTGGGTATTTGTTTTAGGCTTTGCTGCATTTTACCATAGCCAATGCCACCTGCAAGCATGATAACCTTGTCAAAACCAATGGTTTTGCTGTTTTCGTTATGTTCAAACGTCAGTAGTGAGCCAGCAATAAGGGGTTGCCCAAACTTGTTGCCGAAATCAGAAGCACCGTTTGAAGCCTTGATGAGAATGTCTTCTGGGTTTTGATACAACCACGGACGTGGTGCCATTTGCTCCCAAGGTCTGTTAGGCTCTGTTCGGGGATATGCGGTCATGTAGACTGCTGTTCCCGCCATCGGAATTGATCCTTGACCACCAGCTAAACGGTCTCTTATTTCGCCACCCGAACCTGTAGCGGCTCCGTTAAAGGGTTCTACAGTTGTGGGGAAGTTATGCGTTTCTGCTTTGAGCGAAAGCACCGATAGGAAAGGTTTTTTGACGTAATGACTAGGTTCGTTGGCCCGCTGTGGCGCAAACTGGGTGAGGGTAGGCCCCTTAATAAAAGCGACATTGTCTTTGTAGGCAGAGACCAAATTTTCGTCGTTTTTCTTTGATGTTTTTTTAATAAGTTCAAAAAGCGATTGCTTTTTGGCTTTTCCGTCAATGATAAATTCTCCGTTAAAAATCTTGTGACGACAGTGCTCTGAATTGACTTGCGAAAATCCAAACACTTCTGAATCGGTTAAAGGGCGCTCAAGGCGTACTGCTAAGCCTTCCAAATAGGCAACCTCGTCCTCGCTTAACGATAATCCTTCTTGCTGGTTATACGCAGCAATATCATCAATCTCTTGTATGGCTTCTGGCTCTTTCTTGGTGTCATAAATGTGCTGATCCAACTCCTTAAAACGCTGGTGAATCATGGGATCAAAAACGATGTTATCCTTTGCCCAAAATTGCTCAATACGGATGATGTCTGTTAGCCCCATGTTATGACAAATTTCCACCGCATTGGTACTCCAAGGGGTAATCATCGAAATACGAGGTCCGATGAGGTCTGCTTGAACAAAGGACTTGCGCAGCAAGGGGTAACCGCCAAAAAGCCATTGTAGTTTTTGCTGATCTTCTTCAGCTATTGGAAGTTCTTTCTGAACAACGTAAATGTGTTTATTGGGATCGCCAAAGAAACAAATCATAGATGATGATTAAGGCACAAAAATAAGCATAGTAGTAATGAAGAGCACGGGTTTATTCCCGCAAAAAGTAAACGAAACACGTCAATTTATCAACAACTTAGGCTTTTCGTAGCAGTCGGGCCATATAAAAGCCGTCAAATCCGTTTACTGCTGGCCACAAGTGTTGTTCTTTTTCTAATGTAAATTCGTTGCCTATTTCAGTTTCTTTGAAGGCTGCAATTTGCTCTTCATTTTCTTGTGGTAGTATGGAACAGGTTACGTATATCAACTTACCACCTGGCTTAACCATGTGTGCGTATTGCGTCAATATCTGTTGTTGTTCCAACACTACGCGATCAATAAAATCTGGATTTAGCTTCCATTTCGCATCGGGATTCCTTCGTAAAACTCCTAAACCGCTACAGGGCGCATCTAACAAAACCCTATCGGCAGAGCCGTGTAGTTTTTTGATAACCTTGTTGTTGTCAATGTGTCGGGTTTCGATATTATGAGCACCAGCACGCTTTGCACGTCTTTTGAGTTCACGCAGCTTATAGTTATGAATGTCTAGCGCGATCAACTGACCCTTGTTTTCCATCATTGCAGCCAGGTGCAATGCCTTTCCGCCAGCGCCGGCACAAGCGTCTATTACACGCATCCCGGGCGCAACTTGTGTAAAAGGCGCTACCGATTGAGATGAAGCATCTTGTACTTCAAACCAACCTCGCTGAAAGGTTTCCGTGCTAAATACATTGGCACGTTCGTCAAGCACCAAGGCATCGGGATATTTTGCGATGGTCTGCGTTTTAATTTTTTCTTCAAGTAGCGCATTGCGCAACAGCTTAGGAAGTGTTTTTAGCGCATTGGCACGTAGCACAACTGGTGCCATGGTGTTGAGCGCTTCCATCTCTAGTGTCCATTTCTTTTCGCCCAAGGCTTTGCATCCCAATTCATCCAGCCAATCGGGGATAGACTCACGGTATTTGCGTTCTTGGCGCAGTTCTTCAAACTTTCCCTTAATACGTCTTGTGGGGGTTCCTTCAATTGGTTTCCAATCTGGTAATACATAACCTCTTAAGGTTGCCCAAACAGCAAAAATGCGCCAAAAGTCTTGGCGGTTTAGGGGTTCTTGTACGTTTGCAATGGCTGCATAAAGACGCTTCCAACGCACAATCTCGTAAGTAGTTTCTGCAATAAAGCCACGGTCACGACTTCCCCAGCGTTTGTCGCTTTTGAGGACTTGCGCCACAACCTTGTCTGCATATTTTTCTTCATTAAATATCTGTTGCAGACCGTTAAGTACTGCCAGAACTAAATTTTTGTGTAACCGCATAATGTTAGTCGAATGATTGTAGCTCAATTAGTTTTTTATACACACCATTTTGAGCCAACAGTGCTTTGTGAGTGCCTCTTTCTACCACTTTTCCTTTATCCAGAACAATGATTTCATCTGCACTTTTGATTGTAGATAGGCGGTGTGCAATGACCAATGAGGTTCGGTTTTGCATCATTTTTTGAAGTGCATCTTGCACCAGTTTCTCAGATTCAGTATCCAAAGCCGAGGTGGCTTCGTCTAGAATCATTACGGGTGGATTTTTGAGTACAGCCCTTGCAATGGCCAAACGTTGTTTCTGCCCTCCTGAAAGTTTGTTTCCGGCATCGCCAATTACGGTATCAATACCCTGTGGTAGTTGGGTCACAAAATCAAATGCATTTGCAATTTGCAATGCTGTTTCTAGTTCTTTTGCCGATGCGTTTGGCTTTGCTATAAGTAGATTTTCTTTGACCGAATCATGAAACAGTATGGCGTCTTGCGTAACATAGGCAAACATGCTTCGCAGTTCTTTTAAGTCAACTGAATCAATGGATGTGTTGTCAATACTAATAGTTCCCTGCTGTGGATCGTAAAAACGTGCCAACAGGTTGGCTATGGTAGTTTTGCCACTTCCCGATGCACCTACAAGCGCTACAGAATTTCCTTTGGGTATTTTTAAATTAAACCCATCAATTACTGTTTCGTCTTCATACTTAAACTGTATGTTTTCAAAATTAATTTCAGATGATAATTTAGGTAATGTTGCTGGGTTTTCGGGTGATTGAATTTCTGATTTGTGGAACAGGTATTCCATAATACGTTGTGCGGCAGCATTTCCTTTTCGAATGCTATATACGGCCCTACTCATGGATTTGGCTGGCGTAAGTACACCATAGGCCAAGGTCATATAGGTGATAAATTCTTCTCCGCTCATGGATTGATCGACCAAAACAAGACGACCCCCTATATATAAGATGGTGCCAATTACGGCTACACCCAAAAATTCACTTATTGGACTGGCGAGGCTCTCTCTATGAACAAGCTTATTCGAAAAATTAAAAAGTCGCTTGGTTACAGCAGCAAATTTTTTATTGAATATATTTTCTGCAGTAAAAATTTGAATGATGGGTATGCCCGTAAGCGATTCTTCCAAATAGGAAAGTAGCTCTCCTTGTTCTTTTTGCACCTTTTCTGAACGCGACTTTAGACTTTTTCCAACAATTGAAATGAGCCAGCCTGCTATGGGTATGAATACCAAAACAAACAGCGTGAGTTTTGCGCTTAAAGCAAACATGGCAATCAGTGCAAATAGAATGGTCAGCGGTTCCCGAATAAGCATTTCAAAAACACTCAAAAAAGAACGTTGTACTTCGGAAACATCAGTAGTTACACGGGATATTGTATCTCCTTTTTTATTGTTAGCATGGAAACTAGCAGGAAAAGAAATTAGCTTTTTATAGAGGTTGCGCTGCATGTCTTTTACCACGCCATTGCGCATATAGGTAATGAAAAAGACAGCAAAATAATTAAAGAGGTTTTTCAGCAAAAAGGTTATTAGAATCACACCAATCACCAACATCAATGCTTTTGTGGCATCGCCTTTTGCATAATCAGCAATTTGAAATCTGAAAGAGTCAAAGATATATTCTTGATAGGAATTGCTGATTTCTCGCGTAGGCATTGCTGCTGGTGCCTCGTTGTTGCCAAAAAGCACTTCTAGCATTGGCTTTAAAGCCAAAAAAGAGGCTGCATTAAAAAGCCCATACAGTATGTTGAACACAATATTAAGTGCAATATACCCCTTATACGGAAGTGCGTAGCGCAGTATGTATCTAATAGGACTCATCTTACATTCCTAATTCAGCCAAAATGCGATCTATTTTTTGATCGAGTTGATCTTTGGTCGTTCTATAGTCACGAGTGGAATTAAGGTTTGTATTTACACTCACGTAAAACTTTATTTTAGGCTCTGTGCCGCTGGGTCTGGCAGCTACTCGCGTACCATCTTCAGCTATAAAAATCAACACATTTGCTTTGGGCAAAGATATCATTTCTTTTTCTTGCGTCTTTACGATGGTTCTAACAGCGGCTCCATAGTCTTCAATAAAACGAATTGAACTGCCGTCAATATTCTTGGGAGGGTCTTTTCTAAAACGATCCATGATGCGTTCAATTTCCTCAGCACCCGATTTTCCTTTTTTGACTAATGAAACCAAGCGCTCTTGAAAACAACCCAATTTTTCATAAGATTCCAACAGCACATTAAACAAAGAACTGCCATTTGATTTGGCTTCGGTAACCAATTCACACGCCAGTAGGGCAGCCGTTACGGCATCTTTGTCACGAACAAAGTCGCCAACCATATATCCAAAACTTTCTTCACCACCACCAAGGCATTTTTGGTTAGGAAAGTTTTCAATCATTTGGGCAATCCATTTAAAGCCCGTAAGTCCAAGCTTACATTCAACACCATAGTGATTGGCTAAGACGCTCATCATGGGGGTAGAAACTACAGTCGAGCCCACAAACGGATTTTCTTCGGCAGTGTATTTGCCTTTGCTTAAGATGAAGTCCGTCATGGCTACCATCGCCTGGTTGCCGTTTAAGAGTTCGAGTTCGTTGTTTTCGTTTCTAACGGCTATCCCCAGTCGGTCTGCATCGGGATCGGTTCCAATTACAATATCAGCGTCAATGGCATTGGCTTTTTCCATCGCCATTTGCAGGGCTTCGGGTTCTTCTGGATTGGGCGATTTTACCGTAGGAAAATCACCGTCTGGCTTTGCCTGTTCTTCGATAACGGTTACGTGGCTATATCCTGCTTTTTTTAAAACCTGTGGAATGGCAGTTACAGAAGTGCCGTGAAGCGGCGTAAATACCACCTTGACCTTTTCGCGATTTCCATTTCCAATACGGCCAACAGCAACAGAAGCATCTTGAAAGGCTTCGTCTATGGCGTGGTCGATGGGCGTGATATGTGCTGGTTTGGCATCAAACAAAATATCTTCATAGGCCGTATTGTTGATGGCCGTTATGATGCCGTTGTCTTGTGGTGGAACAATCTGTCCGCCGTCTTGCCAATACACCTTATAGCCATTGTATTCTGGCGGATTGTGTGAGGCAGTAAGCACGATTCCACACTGACAGTTTAGGTGGCGTACGGCAAAAGAAACCTCGGGTGTTGCCCGTAAATCTGTAAATAAATAGACCTTAATGTCGTTTGCTGAAAAAATATCAGCCACGGTTTGTGCGAGTTCCTTGCTGTTGTGTCTACAATCATAGCCAATTACCACGCTTGGTGTTTCGTTTGGAAACTGCGCCTTGATGTAATCGCTTAAGCCCTGTGTTGTTTTGCCAAAGGTGTACTTGTTTACACGGTTGGTGCCCACACCCATAACACCTCGCATACCACCTGTACCAAAGGCCAAATCCTTGTAGAAGGCATCTTCTAGTGCAACTGGGTTGTTTTTTAATTCGGCTACAGCTTGTCTTGTTTCATCGTCAAATAGGGGGAGTTCCCAGGCAGCGGCTTGCGTTAAAAAAGATGTACTCATGGGTAAATTTTAAGACACAAATTTACATATTCCCTTTTGAGTTAGGGGGTAAGTGTTCTTTTATTTTATACCTCGTTTTGTGGTCTCTGTTTCGGATCACAATTTCACCCAAAAATCCAGCTAAAAAGAACTGGCTTCCGAGAATCATGGTAGTAAGCGCTACATAGAACTGGGGTCTGTCGGCAATCAGTCGTCCGGCTGGGTTGACAAATATTTTATCAATCCCAAGATAAATCGAGAAACTAAAGCCCATAATCAGCATGATGCTGCCAATTAGTCCAAAAAAATACATGGGTCTTCTGCCAAAGCGATGCAGGAACCACAAGGTAATTAAATCTAAAAAACCTTTTATAAAGCGGTCGGCTCCAAATTTAGAATGACCAAACTTGCGTTTTTGATGCTGTACTACTTTCTCTCCAATTTTTCTAAAACCAGCTTGCTTGGCCAACACGGGGATATAGCGGTGCATTTCCCCATACACTTCAACGGTTTTGATCACATCACTACGGTAGGCTTTTAGGCCACAATTAAAATCGTGTAGCTTGATGCCCGATACAAGTCTTGCAGCCCAGTTGAATATTTTAGAGGGTATATTTTTTAAAAGTATGGAGTCGTATCTTTTCTTTTTCCAACCTGAAATCATGTCGTAATCTCCTTGATTAATAAGCTGATACAGTTCAGGCAACTCCTCTGGCGAGTCTTGCAAATCGGCATCCATAGTGCAAACAACTTCGCCTGTGCAAGCTAAAAAGCCCGCATGCAAGGCTTGCGATTTGCCATAGTTGCGCAAAAACCGAATACCACGAATACGTTTGTCTTGCGCAATAGTAGCTGAAACCCAGTCCCAGGCGTTGTCTGTGCTGCCGTCGTCAATAAAAATAATTTCAAAACTGAGCTCAGCCTTGTCTAAAACACGAACAATCCATGCGTAGAGTTCTGGAAGTGATGCTTCCTCATCTAAAAACGGAATGACAATCGATAATTTCGGCTGTTTGGTCAATTAACTCTTTTTTGTGAATAAGCCGGTTATCAACCCAACTACAAGTCCGATTAGGACATTCATGATCAAAATGAATGGATAGCTTATGTAGAAATACTTTTCTGTATTGGTTTGTTGCATTTCAATAATATCCTCATCCATAGTTGGTTGTGCTTCGCGCAGTGCATCGGCCTGTAAAGCAGCGGTATTTGAAATAAAGTCTGTTTCAACAAAATTGATAAAGACAGTAAAGTATGCTAATCCGATAATTCCGGCTACTAAAAACACACCAACTCCTGCTTTGATGGCTTGTTTTAGTGACAGTAGTCCAGCATTGTCTTTTTTAAATGTTGTAATGGCTATTACTGCCATTGACGCAGGTATCAATACATTAATTGTTTGGATAATGGATGATTGATCATAGGTCATGCCCATTAAGAAAAGCATTAAACTGAATGCGATTCCAATGCCGCCAGCCATGGCGCCATATCTATAATTATAAGCTCCTAATTTTGGTGAAGTTCCCATATGTTGTTTTTTAAGGGTTAAGTGTATGGTAAATTTAGATAAAATAATTAGATTTGCACCCCCTTTAAAAGGAAACGCATTATGAAACAAGGTATACATCCCGACAATTATCGCTTGGTAGCATTCAAGGATATGTCTAATGAAGACGTCTTTATAACAAAGTCAACTGCCAACGCTAAGGAAAAAATTGAAGTAGATGGTGTTGAATATCCGTTAGTTAAACTGGAAATTTCACGCACATCACACCCATTCTATACAGGTAAATCCAAACTTGTAGACACGGCTGGACGTATTGACAAGTTCAAGAACAAATACGCCAAATTCAAAAAATAATTTTTGAATTCGAATCAAATTTAAAACCTCCTTATGGAGGTTTTTTTATTTCCACCTATCTTTGATACATGCGTATTTGCTTATATGACGGTCCAAACCGTTCCGATTTATTACCATTGGTCTACAGCAGACCTGTTGCTGATTTGCTGCTCGGTAGCATGACGCTAGCCAAGCGATGGTCTATTGCGCTATCGGCTGAGGTTGTGGTCGAAACAGAAGCATACCTTCAGGCACAGACGCCTTCTTTTGACCTTGCGATCATGGCGGGATGCCTACCCAACCCCGAACTCCTATCGGCAATCAAAGATTTAAAGAACGGACAGAAACTGATGCGCAACGGCGATATGATTGCTTTTAGTGGTGTTGGCTCTTGTACGGATAAGGCATTGGCAACATTTGAAGCCATTGATATAGACACTGATATAAGCCTTGTTCGCTATCCGTGGGATTTGTTCTCCAAAAATGTGGAGGTCCTGATTGGGGATGCGCCTTTTTTTAGTGCTACACACAACAACAAACTAAACGAAACCAATCAACACCACGGCAAATATCCATTAGTGGTTGGCGCAAATGTCACTTCGTTTGCAGCGGTATACAACACACAAGACGGACCCATTATCATTGACGATGATGCAACCGTTATGGAAGGCGCTTTGCTTCGTGGTCCTATGTATATAGGTAAAAACAGCGTTGTTAAAATGGGTGCCAAAATCTATGGTGGTACCAGTCTTGGACCTCATTGTAAGGCAGGTGGCGAGCTCAACAACGTGGTGATGCTTGGTAATAGCAATAAAGGGCACGATGGCTTTTTGGGTAATGCCGCAATAGGGGAGTGGTGTAATTTGGGTGCTGCGACCGATGCTTCAAACCTCAAAAATGATTACGGCAATACCCGTGCTTGGAACTATACCCAACAAAAATTTATTTCCACTGGTTTGCAGTTTTGTGGTCTCATTATGGGTGACCACTCCAAAACAGCCATACAAACTCCGATAAATACAGCTACTGTTGTAGGCGTTGGTTGTAGTATTTTTAGCATAGGTTTTCCACGGACGTTTATTCCCAGTTTTTCACGAGGTGGTTCTCAAGGCATGACTGAAAACAATTTGAACAAGATGCTGAATACGGCAGCTGTGGTTATGGCCCGACGTGGTCAAGATATGTCCGCTGAAGACAAAGCTATTTTGACACATTTGTTTGCTGCTACCAAGCAATTCCGCCACTAGGCAGGTTGCACCTCAATCATATAGGATTATATTTGCAAAAACAACAAGATGTCTTCTACAGCTTCGGTAGCTTTTTACACTTTGGGATGTAAGCTGAATTTTTCAGAAACATCGACCATTGCCCGTTCTTTTAAGGCAGCAGGCTATACCGAAACCGCCTTTGATACGCCTGCAGATGTATATGTAATCAATACTTGTTCGGTTACAGAAAATGCAGATAAAAAATTCAAAACCATAGTCAAGCAAGCGCTGAAGCAAAACCCCGAAGGCTTTTTGGTGGCCATAGGCTGCTATGCACAACTTAAGCCTGAAGCATTGGCTGCATTGGACGGTGTGGATTTGGTTTTAGGTGCCAACGAAAAGTTCAATGTAGTGGATTTTGTTGAGAGTAAGACGGCTTCTGAAACTGCTATTCACGCTTGTTCTATTGATGCCGTGGAGCAGTATATTGGAAGTTATGCCATTGGCGAACGCACACGCGCATTTTTAAAGGTTCAAGATGGTTGCGACTACAAATGCACCTACTGTACCATTCCCTTGGCGCGTGGTTTTTCACGTAGCGATACACTTGATAATATCCTAAGGCAAGCAAATGAAATTGCTGCGCAAGATATCAAAGAGGTGGTATTGACGGGGGTTAATATTGGTGACTTTGGCAAGGGCGAGTTTGGTGCTAAGAAACACGACCATACGTTTTTTGATTTGGTAAGTGCTTTGGACGAGGTGTCTGGTTTGGAACGCATACGTATCTCTTCTATAGAGCCCAATTTATTACGCCAAGAAACCATTGATTTTGTAGCAGATTCCAAACGTTTTGTACCCCATTTTCACATACCACTGCAAAGTGGTAGCAATTACATTTTGGCTGCCATGCGCAGACGCTACCAGCGCGAGCTATACGTCAAGCGGGTGGCGCAAATAAAAGCCCGTATGCCTCAAGCTTGCATAGGGGTTGATGTTATTGTAGGTTTTCCTGGAGAGTCAGAAGAACATTTTATGGAAACCTATCATTTTCTAAACGAACTTGATGTTTCATACCTACACGTATTTACCTATTCGGAGCGTGAGAACACCCTTGCGGCCAGCATGTCTGCTGTTGTTCCTAAAGCGGTTCGTGCCAAAAGGAGTAAGATGTTACGCGGTTTGTCTCAAAAAAAGCGACGTGCTTTTTATGAAAGCCAATTGGGTACTGAACAAGAAGTTTTGTTTGAGTCTGAAAACAAGAATGGATATATCCACGGATTTACCCCCAATTACGTTAAAGTAAAAGCTTTTTGGGATCCGGCCCTATGCAATGCCATAAAGCGCGTGCGCTTGACTGCGATTGATGATGATGGTTTGGTAAATTTTGATGTAACAACGGCCATTACGGCCTAGCGAACCTAGATACGTACTCCAATGGGGAGCATGCTTCTGTAGCGTTTGTTCTTGCGGATAAAACGCACAATCTCAGGGCTGGTTGGCATCATACTGATGTTTCGCTCTGCTATGATTGATAGTACTTCTTTGATAAAAGCATCGCTAAAGTCGTTCGGACACTTTTCTTTTGGTACCACGAGTTTGGTTAAGAAGATTTTGCGTTCCTGTTGCGCGTACTCGATTTTAGCAAGCTCACCTTGAACTTCCGTTTCAAATTGGCGCAAAAAGGCGTTGTCAGTAACGTTAATTTTATCCATTAATTGATTGCTAGTCTGCAAATTTACAAAATTTTATGTACATTGAGTTTGCAATGAAGAAGAGCGCCGCCATTCATGTTTATATGATGCCCGGTATGGCTGCTAATAATGAGATATTTGAACGCATAAAACTCAGCAGTCCATTTGAGGTACATTTATTGTCTTGGTTTATGCCTAATCAGGACGAATCCATGGTGTCTTATGCCGAACGTATGTGCGAACAAGTCACACATTCCAATCCTGTTTTGATTGGGGTTTCTTTTGGCGGGATATTGGTGCAAGAAATGTCTAAAATTATTTCTTGTCGGAAGGTTATCATCATTTCAAGTGTGCGGACCTGGCGTGAGTTTCCCATTCATATGCGTATTACCCGTAAGACAAATGCTTACAAGTTTTTCCCCGTTCAGTGGATTGATAACTTAGAAGATTTTGTGGGCTTTATTTTTGGTCCTACTGCACGAAAGCGCATGGATTTAAATAAAAAATACCTTTCTGTTCGGTCGCCTGAATACCTAAATTGGTCGTTGGAAGTCCTTTTTAATTGGAGTCAAGATGCGCCGCTACCCAATGTAACACATATTCACGGAACTTATGATATGGTATTCCCAGCTCTGCATCTAAAGGACTTTATCCCAGTCCCCAAAGGGACACACGTCATGATCATGACACGCGCACAATGGTTTAATCAGCACTTGCCGCGGATTATCTTAACGCAAGCTTAATTAAATCTTCTTTAACTGCTGCTGCATCAGCTTGATTTGATCGGCAAGCATGTTCTGCTTGTCCAATTTTTTAGCTTCGTTTAGGAGTAATGTAGCTTCTCGCTTACGTCTTTTCTGCATCACAATACCAGCGAGACTGAGTTTGGCCATGGCCAAATCGTGCTTCATGTTAAGACCCAGCGAAATGGCTTTTTTAAAGTGACGCTCTGCTTTGGTCAGGTTTTTTTGTGCTTCTATCACACCGTGAAGAAAATAAAAATAGCCTTGTTGCTTTTGCGTTAGCGCAGATTCAGGGTTTTTGATTCTGTTCAACCAGCGTTGGGTTCCTTCGAAGTCTTGCTTGCGTAGGCGTAGGAAGGAAAGTAAGATTAATTCATTCTTATAATAAAGAAAAACAAAAATACCGGCTAGGAAAATCATCGCAATTCCATTACCGATATTTCCTTCAATAAATTGGTAAACGGCATATCCTATAGAAGCGATTGCGAGTACAATTTTTATGAATTTTGGAAACATAGTTACAATTTAGGCAACAAATTTACATATTTCTGCGGTAGTGTTGTTTGTTCTTATACGAGTTATTGTATATTTGCAGCCGTCTTTAAGAAAACATTGATGAAAAGAACATTTCAACCCTCGAGAAGAAAGCGTCGTAATAAACACGGCTTCATGGAGCGCATGGCTTCTGCAGCAGGACGCAAGATATTAGCAGCACGTCGCGCAAAGGGACGTAAAAAGATATCTGTCTCATCCGAACCACGTCACAAAAAATAAGTGAATAAACCGTTTAAAACTTCAAGGTGTTACTATTATAGTAACACCTTTTTTTATATATATTCGAGAGATTTTTGACCAATAATTAGTTGCAATTTATGCCAAAGAGAAAAGACCTTAACAGTATCCTGATTATCGGCTCCGGCCCTATCATCATCGGCCAAGCCTGCGAGTTTGATTACTCCGGTTCACAGTCGCTTCGTTCCCTGAGAGAGGACGGCATTGAGACCATACTCATCAACTCCAATCCCGCAACCATCATGACCGATCCATCTATGGCCGATCATGTTTATTTGTTGCCACTCACCACAAAATCCATCATTCAGATTCTGAAGGAACACCCACATATTGACGCCGTATTGCCCACCATGGGTGGCCAAACTGCGCTTAACTTATGTATTGAAGCAGATGAAAAAGGCATTTGGAAAGACTTCGACGTAACCTTGATAGGGGTTAATATTGACGCCATTAACATTACCGAAGACCGCGAAAAGTTCCGTGAGCTTATGGAAAAAATTGACGTTCCTATGGCGCCACAAGCCACGGCAACCTCGTTTCTTAAAGGAAAAGAAATTGCCCAGGAATTTGGTTTCCCCCTTTGTATTCGTGCTTCCTACACCCTTGGAGGTGCTGGTGCTGCCATTGTTTATGAAGAAGAAGACTTTGAAGAATTGCTAAGACGTGGTCTAGAAATCTCTCCCATACACGAGGTCATGATTGACAAAGCCATGATGGGGTGGAAAGAATACGAACTGGAACTCCTTCGTGACAACAACGACAACGTTGTTATCATATGTTCTATTGAGAACATGGATCCTATGGGCATCCATACCGGGGATTCCATTACCGTTGCGCCTGCCATGACACTCTCCGATAAGACCTATCAGAAAATGCGTGATATGGCCATTAAGATGATGCGCAGTATTGGTGACTTTGCAGGTGGCTGTAACGTACAGTTTGCCGTTAGTCCCGATGATAAAGAAGATATTATTGCCATTGAGATTAACCCACGGGTTTCGCGCTCCTCGGCATTGGCAAGTAAGGCAACGGGTTATCCCATTGCCAAAGTGGCTACCAAACTCGCCATCGGCTACAGATTAGATGAGCTAGACAACCAGATTACCAAGTCTACTTCTGCCTTGTTTGAGCCAACACTCGATTATGTAATTGTTAAAATCCCACGTTGGAACTTCGATAAGTTTGAAGGTTCTGATCGCACCCTAGGCTTGCAGATGAAAGCCGTTGGTGAGGTGATGGGTATTGGGCGTTCGTTCCAAGAAGCCTTGCACAAGGCCACGCAATCGCTAGAGATTAAGCGGAACGGACTGGGTGCAGACGGCAAGGGCTATACCGATTACAATCAAATTATTGACAAACTAACCCACGCCTCTTGGGACCGGGTATTTGTGATTTACGATGCCATTGCGATGGGCATTCCGCTCAGTCAGATATACGACATCACCAAGATAGACATGTGGTATTTGAAGCAGTATGAGGAATTGTTCAACTTGCAGAAAGAAATTTCAAACTTTTCGATTGATACCATTGAAAAACCATTGCTGTTAGAAGCCAAGCAAAAGGGCTATGGCGACAGACAAATTGCCCACATGTTGGGTTGTTTGGAAAGTGAGGTCTACAACAAGCGAGATGCGCTGAACATTCACCGTGTCTATAAACTGGTGGATACCTGTGCTGCTGAATTTACGGCCAAGACACCTTATTATTATTCCACTTTTGAGAGTACCATGGAAACTGCTGACGGCAATTCCTATGTGCACAACGAAAGTGTGGTGACCGACAAAAAGAAAGTGGTGGTATTGGGCTCTGGACCTAACAGAATTGGCCAGGGGATTGAATTTGATTACTGTTGTGTGCACGGCGTATTGGCAGCTGCCGAAGCTGGGTATGAAACCATCATGATTAACTGTAACCCCGAGACGGTTTCTACTGACTTTGACACGGCCGACAAGCTTTACTTTGAACCCGTATTCTGGGAGCATATCTACGATATCATCCGACACGAAAAACCCGAAGGCGTTATTGTTCAGCTGGGCGGGCAAACAGCCCTAAAGCTGGCAGAGAAATTGGAGCGCTATGGTGTTAAAATCATGGGCACCAGCTTCGAATCGTTGGATTTGGCAGAAGACCGTGGAAGTTTCTCCACACTACTTAAGGAAAACAACATTCCTTATCCAGAATTTGGCGTTGCAGAAACCGCAGACGAAGCCCTTGCCTTGGCAGACGAATTAAATTTCCCCATACTGGTACGCCCATCTTATGTATTGGGTGGTCAGGGGATGAAAATTGTCATCAACAAAGAAGAACTGGTTAAGCATGTGGTGGATTTATTACATAAAATACCCAACAACAAACTGCTGTTGGATCACTACCTAGACGGTGCGATTGAGGCCGAAGCAGATGCCATTTGCGACGGTGAAGACGTTTATATCATCGGTATCATGGAGCACATAGAACCCTGCGGTATCCACTCGGGCGATTCCAATGCAACCTTGCCGCCCTTTAACTTGGGCGACTTTGTGATGCAACAGATTAAGGATCACACCAGAAAGATTGCACTATCGCTCAATACGGTTGGACTGATTAACATTCAGTTTGCCATCAAAAACGATATCGTTTACATCATTGAGGCCAACCCACGTGCATCTCGGACGGTTCCCTTTATCGCCAAGGCGTATAAGGAGCCTTATGTGAACTATGCCACTAAGGTGATGCTGGGCGATAAAAAAGTGAAGGACTTTGATTTTCAACCCAAGCTAGAGGGCTTTGCCATCAAGCAACCGGTCTTTTCGTTTAACAAATTTCCGAACGTTGACAAGGCGCTGGGCCCAGAAATGAAGAGTACGGGCGAGAGCATCTTGTTTATCGACAGCCTAAAGGACGATGCATTCTATGAGTTGTACGGACGCCGTAAGATGTATTTGAGCAAGTAGTTCATTGGTCAATTTCACGTATATTTAAGCAAACATTTTTTTGATGGAGTGGATTCCTGTACTTGTTGTTGTCTTGGCATTGGTGGTCTTTTATTTTATAAGCCAAAAGAGCCAGTCTGCTGGCGTGACCAATGAATTTCTGATGCAACTCAATGCGCAGCTGCGCGAAGAGATACAGGGCATTCGCAAAGAAACAGATGCCAATGCCAAAGAAACTCGTGTGGAGCTGGAGCAGAAGCTCGACAACATCACCAAGGGCATAAGCGACTACCAACGCTCGTCTAACCAATCCATTGCCCAACAGTTTACCGAATCCAAAAAGGCCATTACCGACGTGACCAAGGCCTTGTCTGAAATCAAGGGGACCAACGAACAGGTATTGAGCTTTGCCAACCAAATGAAGACTTTGGAGAAGATATTGGGCAATTCCAAACAACGTGGTATTTTGGGGGAGATACAGCTCGAAAACCTATTGGCTAACGTTTTACCACCCGAGTTATTTGTGATGCAATACAGTTTTTCCAATGGGGAAATGGTGGATGCCATTGTTAAGGTGGGGGATTTTATCATTCCAATAGATGCCAAGTTCTCGTTGGACAACTACAACAAAATGGTGGAGAGCAGCGACCCCGAGGCGATTAAGGCCTTGGAGCAAACCTTTAAGGGCGATATCAAAAAGCGCATAGACGAAACCGCCAAATACATACGCCCGAACGAAACAACTACCGACTACGCCTATATGTTTATCCCTGCCGATGGCCTCTACCAAGACCTGTTGAACTCTAGGGTAGGTACGCTGCAGATTAACTCGCGCGATTTGGTGTCTTATGCCTATGAAAAAAAGGTGATGATCGTATCGCCCATGAGCCTGTTTCCGATGCTGCAAATAACGGTAAAGGCGCTGCACAACCTCAAAATTGAAAACTCCATTCAGGACATCCTAAAGAATGTGGAAAAACTCGGCAAGCACCTCAACGCTTTTGAGGACGTACACGGCCGCTTGGGCAGAACCATAGGCACGGTAGTAAACCAATACAACGACGCTTCTCGGGAATTTAAAAAGATTGACAAGGACATCATTCGCCTGGCAGGTGAAGAAAACGCCTTGGACTATCAAGTAACGGCACTAGACCGCCCCGCTGCCGAGGAGTAGGGCAACGGTTTGAATATGGTGCGTTTGGCATTTTAAAGCACTTCAGTTTCAGGATGTTATTATGTTTCTTAATTGCTATTAACTTCATTTTTAGCACTATCAGCCAAATGCACTATATTTTTTGTTGGCAACCGTTTTTATTCTTTATTTATCAGTTCCAATGTATATTTCCTTTCCGCTTTCATTTTTGTCTTCGTGTCCGTTTGCATGTAGGGAAATCACCAAATTAGGCTTTATGTTGTTAATGCGCTTTACACGTTTGTCTAAGGACATATACTTGTCCGTTTCACGAGTAAGAATAATCTCCAAGTTTGGGTCATTATTAAGTGCCTTAATTTTATTTGAAATTTCAAGGGCAATGGCTTTTTCATCAATTCCTTGTACGCTTATTCCGTTGTCTTGTCCGCCGTGGC
>QXZR01000072.1:0-20470 GCA_009886265.1 Flavobacteriaceae bacterium | reverse complement strand
CCCCTGTTATAAAATTGATTCGACTTTTTAGGAACATCTTGTTCAATATTATCTATGGAAAATTCGGTTACAATTTTTGATTTTGGTAATACGTATCCAAATCCTGTGTGCCCGTTATGTCCGTAATATCCACCCATAGTTTCTTCGCCAATCGCAATGGCTTTTTCATCAATTCCTTGTACGCTTATTCCATTGTCTTGTCCGCCGTGGCTAACGTCAATCACAACGGTTTTTTTGTCAGCAGTTGTAAATGACATGGCAATCATCAAGTAGACTGCTCCAATAAGTTTTAATAGATTTTTCATGATATGTGCTTTAATTAGATGAACAAAACAGCAGAACCAGGTTCTATTAATACCCAAGAAAACGCTAAAGAAAGGTGTTGTTGCAGGCCTAAAAAGAAGAACAGACTTGGGGGTTTGTTCATTGCTAAAATAGTAAAAAAAGTTTACACCGAGCTTGCCGAGGTATACTGAACCTGCCTACCGCAGATAGGGTTTGTCGAAAGTGATTTCGACAGGCTCAACCATCTTTGACAGGCCTGCCTTTAGCCAACGCCATTTGCATCATTGACCTCAATCCAGTAGCCATTGGGGTCTTGAAAGTAAAGCTGTTTGATGCTGTCTTTCCTAATGTTGTATTGGTCAGCTGTTCCGGGCCAGTCGTAGAAGTTGATCTCTAGGCTTTTTAGATGCAGTATAAAACGGTCTATATCATCTAGCGCCATAGCAAAATGGATGGCCTTGTGTGTTTTTATTTCGGCTTCTGGTCTTGGAATGAGGTGTAGTTCTTTGCCTTCGCCCAAAGACAGCCACCTTGTAGTGGAGTTAGATGCGGTGTTTTCGATTTCGCTTAAGCCAAATACCGCCTGATAAAACGCAACCGATACGGTCACATCCTTAACAGCTAATGCCAGGTGATTAAAGGAGAGGCTTTGCATATTGTGAAACCAGCTTTATGCGAACTGCAAGCGTTTTGCAGCAAAGCGGTAGCCAAAGAGTAGGGCAGCGCTAAAGAATAAATCGCCTACAATCGAATACCCAAAAAATGGGATGGCCAGCGTAAAGCAAGTAGTAAAGCCTTCGGGTGTAAGTGGGTAATATAAAAACCAAACCCCTAAGTTGGTTACCACAAAGAACAATAGGCTGCTTAAAAGCACAGATCCTATGTTCATCTTTTTGACCACAAAGCCCAAGGCGGTAACGCCCACAAAAGCCAAATAGACAATGGGAGTAATCATCGAAAAGCCCAAAAATATATCCGTTACCAACATGGCCAAAATAGGCATGAGTATGGCCCAGTGCTTGCGGCTAAAGTGGGTGCCGGCAAACAGCGCCACAGCCGTTATGGGTGCAACATTGGGAGGGTGAGGGAATAAACGCACCAATACGGCTACAATGATAAAGCTAATCAGTACGGTTTCTTTTTTGCTGAAGGGCATAGTATTTTGTTATAAAACAAAGGTACATATTTTTCAATAATCCCCTTTATTTCTATGGTTAAAACCTTAACTTTGCACCAGCTTTTGGGTTCTTCCATATGCGAAGATGAAAAGGGAAAAAGGTGTAAGGCCTTTGCTGTTCCCGCAACTGTAAGTACTGCAACGCTCAATACTTCTACCACTGTCCGCCTCGGCGTATGGGAAGGTTTGTTGAGTAGTACAAGTCAGGAGACCTGCCTAGGAGATTCATGCTGTGCGTGCTCGGGATAAGCATTATCGGTTCATTATTATAACAACTTAACCATGCGATATTTAATAGCAGCAATGCTATGTATAGGTACCGTCCATGCGCAAGAGCAATTGGACGAAGTAGTAGTTTCGGATACGCGTATTCCGAAACCTAGAAAAAACAGCGGCAAGGCCGTTGTGCACATCAGCGCAGCAGAGATAGCTAAAAACAAAGGCATATCGCTAGCGCAATTACTCAATCAATACGCCGGAATATATATATCGGGTGCACAACTGCACCCTGGACAAAACCTGTCCTATTTTATTCGTGGCGGTAATAACCGACAGGTGCTTATCCGCATCGATGGGGTGGTGGTCAGTGACCCCTCTCAAATCGAATCGGATTTTGATTTGCGCCTCGTAGCTTTAGACCAAATAGCTACCATTGAAGTGGTAAAGGGTGCTTCGAGTAGCCTGTATGGCAGTGGGGCAGCCACCGCCATTATAGACATCACCACCAAAAAGGAACTGACACAAAAAACCAAGCTTACGGTAGCTCAAGAATGGGGTACCCAAAATACATTTGACCAAAAATTAGGTAAGCTTTCTGACGTGACCAAGCAGTTTGTGGAGGTGCAGCATCAACTAGGCGATGTGGCCCTTTCCGGCTCAGTGCAACGACTAGCATCTGATGGTATGTCGTCTGTGACGGGTACGGAAACCGATCCGGTTGAAAAAGAAAATATACAGTTCAGTGTCCAAAGCCAATATAGCGGTCCTTGGGCATGGTCGGCCTATTTACAACGAGATGTGTTTGATGCCAACTTTGACAGCACCTTTCCTAGTTTTGCCGATGCAGATTATTCATTTGTGAGCAAACAACAACGGATTGGCTTTGCACCGTCTTATACCTTAGGGAAATCATCTGTGCAGGCCCAGTTTTCTTGGACAGACACCTCACGTTCTTATGCAGACAGTTATCCGTCGGATTATACAGCAGATATGTTTACTACGGATCTTACTTGGCGTCATCGCGCATCGGACGAACTAACCCTGCTAGGCGGTCTTTTTTATCAAGACATTGATTCTGATTTTAAAAATGCATCTTCTGGGGAAAGTTACACGCACAATAACCTAGCAGTTTTTGTTAGTGGGCAATGGCAACACGCCAAGGGATATGCCGTTCAAGCCAGTGTGCGCAACACCATACACAGTCAATTTGGTACCCACCAAACTTTTACGATTAACCCGTTTTATGTAAAAGGGCTTTCGTCTGGTGGCTATCTTAAGTTTTTTGGTTCTTGGGCTACATCATTTATTGCGCCATCGCAGTATAAGCTTTATAGTGGTCAATATGGCAATACGGAGCTAACGCCCGAAGAAAACCAAACCCTTGAATTGGGTGTAGAGCAAGTGACGGATAACAGCCGCATTACCGTGGTTGCCTTCCAACGGGAAGAGGATAATTTTGTGGATTTTGTCTTTTTATCCAATTTTATGGGATATCAAAACCGCCCAGGAATATTTAAAGTGCGTGGGGTGGAGGTAGAGGCCAATTGGAGCCTAAAGAATTGGAACATCAATACCAACTACACTTTTACCGAAAAGGTGGGTCAAGCGCCTTTGCGCCTGCCCAAGCATGCAGCCAACATTGGTCTGAATTATGCAGCACCCAAAACACAATGGGGATTGCACTGGCGTTATATAGGAAAGCGCTATGATGTAAACCAAGCCTTTACACAAGAAAAATTAGATGCCTATGCCTTGGTAGATGCACGTATTGCCTTTCCAAATTTTATTGGGAATACCACAGCAAGTCTGGCTGTAACCAATGTTTTTGATGTGGAATACACCGAGATATTTGGCTTTACCACTTTGGGACGTAACCTAAACATAGCACTGCGCTATGCCTTTTAGTTTTTAGGGAAATAAATCGTTTTTCCGGCTTCGGTTTGAAGCTCAACAAATGATGCGGGTAAGCTTTTGGATTCTATTGATATGCTTCCAGAAGTTTGCCCGCTTATGTATTCCAGTGCTTTTTTAAGTAAGGGTTCTTCCACATCGCCAAGGACGCCCAAATTAGTTAGAGTTTCAGGTAGGCTAATATTTGGCAGTAAGCCTTCGGAATAGTCGCCAACCCCTTCGCTGTTGTAGTACTTAAAGGTGATGGGTAGCAACAGGTACTTGTGGTTGGGGTTTTTGGTTCTGTTGCTGTCAATATAATCGTAAAAAGGATTTGAACCGACGTCTTTTCCTTCGGTTTTATCGCCAATTTGAACCACATTTAAATAGGGCTTTAATCCATTGATGGTCATTTCACTGGCTGAAGCTGAGTTTTGTGTGGTTAAGAAAAACACCCGTGATAACCCCAAGTTGATATTCGAATTGGTGATTTCAACATCTGAATTATTTGCGCTTAATTTTTCATTAAAGATGAGTTTTCCAAATGTCTTGGTGGCGTGTTCTCCTGCAATAAGTCCTGCTAATAGTTGGGCAGTTGTTACTGCTCCGCCTCTGTTATAGCGTAAGTCCACCACAAGCTCATCTATTGGCGCTGCGGCCAAATTGGTAAAGGCAGTTTTTAGGGCTGCGTCTTGCGAAGTGGCAAAGCTGTTATACATCACATAGCCCACCTTTTTACCATCGTGTTGAATTACTTTGGACAAGTGAACACTTTGTTCTGTTTGTTCGGTATTGATTAGGCTAATACTGCTGCCTGTTTTTGTGATTGTGTTGTTGTTGATTGTCGCCAAATCAATGGTGTAGCTAGCGGTGTTTCCAAACAATAGTTCCCTGTAATTGGAAACGGTGAGTTGGGTTCCGTTTACATGTGAAAAAAAAGCACCACGTTTTACGCCTTTTGATTCAGCATCTGATCCTGCTAGGACATATTGCACATAACCAAAAATGTCTGAGGCATCTTTTGAAAAACGGACCAATCCGAAAATCATTCCATTACTCAGGGATACACCTTTGATGCTATTTTCAAAAGCCTCGTAGTCGTCTATAAGCGCGCTGTACTTTTCTGCCTTGTATTTTAGTCCTTCAAACAGGGAAGCTGGACCATTAAAAGATTGCAGAAAGGCGGTGTATTCTTTGTCGTCCGTAAACTTGTTGTCGGCAAGGTTAGGAACATCTTTTTGCCAGTAATAGGCGAAATTCATCACCTTATAAATAAAATCTTCTACCTCAAGATTTTCTGTAGGGGCAACCACAATGGTATCGTCAATATCGTCTTTGCAGCCAAAAAAGAAGATAACAACTAAGAGCGGAATAAATTTTTTCATAGGTTTGAGTAAATAGGGAAAGCTAAATTAGTAAAAATAAATTACCCTAATTTGTAACAAGGTGTTGCCAAACTCGTTAACTGTACAAACACCCAATAAATCTTCGACCTGCGATATGGATGAAAAAACTTTCTTAAAACGAATCTTAACTGTACAAGACAGTATGTTTCGCTTAGCAAAGAGGTTGTTGACATCCACCGAAGAGGCTGAAGATGCAGTTCAAGAAGTAATAACAAAATTGTGGGCAAACATGACACAGATGGCAACATTATCGAATATTGAAGGCTACGCCATGACCATGACCAAAAACTATTGCTTGGACAGGTTAAAGTCAAAACAAGCCTCACAATTGCGCATGGTGCACTATCATCACGATAAGGCAACAGCTTCTCTTGACAAACAAATTGATGCACGTGACAGTGTTTCTAAACTGATGGTCTTTATGGAAGACCTTCCAGAACAACAGCAACTTGTTTTACAATTGCGGGATATTGAGCAATACGATTTTGAGACCATTGCACAAATAACCGAACTATCGGAAGGCGCAGTACGCGTAGCGCTTTCACGAGCACGAAAAAAAATCAAAACACAACTCATTAAAGCACACAATCATGGAATTGAAACAGCTTCATAAATACGTAGACTTGTATTTTGAGGGTCAGGCGACACTTGAGCAAGAAGCGATCCTCATGGATTATTTTACGCAACCGGTAGTTGATGTAAAGCTTGCGCAATTCAAGCCCTATTTTGAGGCAATTACCAGTGAGCGTAAGCAAACCTATAAGGGGCAATTACCCATGAAGCCGTCTTCCAAAAACAATTGGCGTAGGGTTATAGCCATAGCTGCAGTAGCTGTTTTCGGGTTTTTTATCACGCAAATAAACAATACACAAGTAATTCAACCTACCCCCGAAGAACTTGTATTTGAAGAATTTAAGGCACATATGTATTTCGTGTCTCAAAAACTAAACAAAGGCCATGAAGGTTTGGCCCATATGGAAACCTTCAATCAAACGACTAACAAATTTATAAAGACAGATTAATATGAAAAAGAATATCCTTATAATAGCCCTTATAACAGCTGCGTTTAGCTGGGGGCAAGACGTTTTTGAGAAATACGAATATGACGACAGTGTCAGTTATTTTTCGATCAGTCCAAAAATGTTCCAAATGCTTGCCAAGCTAAGCATAGAAACAAGCGATCCAGAAGCGGATAAATTCATAAAGTTGGTAGAGGAAATCGAAAGCTTTAAGGTCATTACCACAGAGAGTGAAGACATAGCTAAAGACATCCAAATTTGGGTGGATAAACACATCAAGATCCAGAATTTAGAAGAGCTGATGCGTGTACGTGACAAAGGAGCACATGTTAATTTCTACGTCAAATCAACAAAAAACGACGACAGGGTTAAAAAGCTGCTTATGTTCGTAACTGACATAAACGGGGACCAAATAAACCTTGGCGATCGTAATCCTGAAACCGTATTGCTGTACCTAAGCGGCGACATTGATTTAACCCAAATTTCCAAGCTTGTCAATGAGATGAATCTTCCCGGTGGTCAGCAATTGGGAAAACTAAATGAGAAATAAGATGAAAAAACTATTGATTTTTGCCGTCGTGCTGGCCTTTGTGGGCTGCTCCAAAACCCAAAGTATTCAAGAGTATTACGTCGCTAAATCTGAAGACCCTAATTTCCTTGTTATTGATATTCCTACTTCCATTTTGGGTATCAATAATGAGGTCTTAAACGAGGAGGAGCAAGCGGCTTTAGATTCTTTCCAAAAACTCAATGTATTGATGTTTCGCAAAACGGCGGCAAATGCCGACCAGTTCCCTGAGGAGTTAAAAGCAATACGTCAGATTATTGATGGAGAACAATTTGATCCTTTAATGACCCTAAGCGATCGCCAATTTTCCGGAAAATTACTTCTTGAAGGCAGCGTGGAACGTCCCGATGAGATTGTGTTTTTCGGTTCCGCTTCCGATGAAGGTTTTTTGTTGGCTCGTCTAATAGGCAGCAAGATGCAAGTTGAAAAAGCGGTTGTACTTGCCAAAGCACTTGAGCGTGAAGGCGCACTTGATAATGCTGTCGAGGCCATAGGCCAAATACTCTAAATTCCTGTGTAGTTTTCCGGTCTCAAAGCACGTAATTCATCCCTTACTTCGGCTGATATATTTAAGGTTTCGATAAACGCACGAATAGATGCCTCGTCAATACCTGTATTGGTACGGGTCAGTGCTTTTAGTGCCTCATACGGCTTTGGATATCCCTCACGACGCAAAATGGTCTGAATGGCTTCTGCGAGTACTGCCCAGTTGTTGTCGAGGTCTCCTTGTATTGCCTTTTTGTTGACTACAAGTTTTCCAATTCCCTTAATTAACGATTCAAAACTAATCATCATGTGGGCTATGGGCATGCCCGCATTACGCAATACCGTACTGTCGGTCAGGTCGCGTTGAAGTCGGGAGATGGGTAGCTTTTCTGCCAGGTGTGACAGCAATGCATTTGCAATACCGAGGTTCCCTTCCGCATTTTCAAAGTCAATGGGATTTACCTTGTGTGGCATGGCAGAAGAACCAACTTCTCCTTCTTTAATTTGTTGCTTGAAATAATCCATAGAAATATAGGTCCATATATCTCTGGAAAAATCAATCAGTATGGTGTTGATGCGCTTTTGGGCGTCACATAGTGCAGCATAGTGATCGTAGTGCTCAATCTGTGTTGTTGGAAACGAATGGTGCAGGCCAAGTGTTTTTTCTACAAATGCTTTTCCAAACGCCTGCCAATCAATAGACGGGTACGCCACCTTGTGTGCGTTGTAATTTCCAGTGGCACCGCCAAACTTAGCCGCCATTGGGATTTGCGTCATCAGTGAAAGCTGTTGGTCAATACGTGTTTTAAATACGTTGAGTTCTTTGTCCAAACGCGTAGGGGAGGCCGGTTGTCCGTGTGTTCTGGCCAACATGGCTACACCTTCACAACTAGTCATAAGCGCTTCAAGTGCTGCGATTACTTCTTGAAGTTTTGGTAAGTATTCACTTTCACAGGCTTCTTTAATAGAAAGTGGAATAGCCGTATTGTTGATGTCCTGTGAGGTGAGTCCAAAGTGGATAAACTCTTTGTATTTACCCAGATTTAAATCGTCAAATAGTTGTTTTAAAAAGTACTCAACCGCCTTTACGTCGTGGTTGGTGACCTTTTCAATGTCTTTAATGGCTTGTGCCTGATCCAAATTAAAATGGCGGTACACGCTGCGCAATTCTTCCATGGCCGATGCAGGAAAATCTTTAAGCTCAGGTAAAGGGAGCTCGCACAAGGCTATAAAATACTCCACTTCAATCCGTACGCGGTATTGGATCAATCCGAATTCTGAAAAGTATGGGCTTAGGGATTTTGTTTTTGGGCGATAACGACCATCAACAGGTGAAATTGCACTTAATTTGTTTAATAACATAGGCTTTCAAAATGCAAAGGTATCGAATTTAGCTTTTTTAGCGATTAAGAATTTTATACTCTTCATAACAGTTGCTGATGGCCTCCAGTATTTGCAGGTCGTTAGCACCCTTGATAAAGCTGTCAGAGAAGTTGCATTTACGCAGTATTTCGTCTAAATCTACTCTATCAATTTGAATGAGTTGCTCCAAGGTTTTTCTATCGTATTTGACCGCCAATAAATCTCTAAGCTCGTTGTTGGCCCTCACTTTTTTGAGTTTACGCAACTGTTTGGGCTTTTTACCAAAAATATTATACAAGAAATCAGCTGGGTTTGAGATGGCTTGCAAAATGCGAATTTCGCCAAGAGGTGTTCTGTTGCCTGCTTCATATCCACCGGATGGTAGTCCAGGAATGCTGTATCTCCTTGTTCTATTGATGGGAACATTTCGCGCATCAATATCCAAATAACCCGTGAGTTGGTAGGGGCGTACTACTACTTCTTCAAGCGCCAACGCAAGCTCAGTCAGTTGAAAACGTGTGTTGGGATATTTTACCAAGTCATTGGAAACGCGAACCTTAATGGGTTTGTAGCCTAAATAGGAAAAATAAAGTGTGTCATTAACTTCCGCATCGATGGCAAATTTACCATCCTTGTTGGTTATGGACATGGTCACCTTGTTCAGGTTGATGATATGGACTGTTGAAATGGGTTTTTGATCTGATGCATTTTCAACAATACCAATGACCTCTTGCCCATATAAAACGGTACAAAAACCAGTTAAAAAGAGGAATTGCGTAAAATGTCTAATCATATGCTTTTACAAACTAAATGCATTCCTTGATGCTCTGCAATGTTTTTATCTAAAATTAACATTATGTTAGGTATTTTAGATGCTCAAATAGTGCGTTAATGGCTCTGCTACGGTGGCTTAGTTTTAATTTTATCTCACGTGGCAGTGCTCCAAATGTTTCACTGTAACCCTCTGGTATAAAAAGGGGATCATAACCAAATCCTCCTGTTCCACTAAGTGCCGTTGCAATTTCACCCTTCACGATGCCTTCAAAGCAAATTTCCGTATTGGCGTCCACGTACGCAATAACGGTCTTGAACTGCGCCTTCCGATTTGTGGTTTGTGCCAAGGCACCCAAAAGTTTGGCGTTGTTTTTTTTGTGGTTTTTTTCCGCTCCAGCATAGCGTGCTGAATATATCCCTGGCGCACCATCAAGCGCAGCAACCTCCAAGCCACTGTCATCAGCAAAAACGGGTGTTTTAAATACCTCATAAATATGTTTGGCTTTTAGTAATGCGTTCCCCTCAAAGGTTTTTGCAGTCTCGTCTATTTCGTTGTGATAACTCACATCGGCCAAGCTTTTGATGTTATGCTCTTTAAAGACGGCCTTTACCTCTTCCACCTTGTTCTGGTTGTGGGTTGCAAATATGAGTTCTTTCATTCGTGATGATAGGGTTGATTGTTCAAAATACTAAATGCACGGTAGAGTTGTTCTGCAACAAAAATACGTACCATTTGGTGTGAAAAAGTCATTTGTGAAAGGGCTATTTTTCCTTGTGCTCTAGCGTATACTTCTTGTGAAAACCCATAAGGACCACCAATGACAAAGACCAATTTTTTAGTACCTGCATTCATTTTTTTTTGAAGAAACTGCGCAAAGCCTTTGGAAGTATGTGGACTTCCTTTTTCATCAAAAAGGATAAGGGTGTCGCTGGCGCTTATGGCTGCTAGAATCAGTTTACCCTCATCTGTTTTTTGTTGCTTTTCAGGAAGGTTTTTGGTGTTTTTTAGATCAGCAATTTCGTGCCAATCAAATGTGGTGTAGCGTGACAAGCGCTTGCAATAATCCGGCAACCAACTCTTGAGCTCAGCCTGCTGCGTTTTGCCCACGCATATCACTTGAATTTTCATACTGCTAAGGTATCAATTCTCATGGAAGCATTTTGTTTTAATAGCTACCTTTACACAATGCTACAGAAAAGCAAACAAAAACTTAAGGCTTGGCTTCAAAACATACGATTTGGCGATGCCAAGTCCATTTCCCTTTACCAATTATTGGAGCTGTATGTCATTGGGATTTTAAAAGGAACCTTGACTACGCGTGCCAGCAGTATTGCTTTTAGCTTCTTTTTATCCCTGTTTCCTTTTTTGATTTTTGTACTTAATATCATTCCGTTTGTCCCTATTGATAATGTGGAGCGCACCTTTTCATCCTTCTTCTTATCCATTGCACCATCTGAAGCACAAGATTTTTTGAACGGCGTGCTCTACGATATTCAATCCAAGCCAAGAGGAGGCTTGCTATCTTCTACTTTTGTTTTGTCCATGTTCTTTATGGCCAATGGCGTCAATGCCATTTTTGGTGGTTTTAGCGAATCGGTACACATAACGCTTTCGCGACATTTTGTGCGTCAGTACATTTATGCATTGGGCGTTGGGGTGCTGCTGGGTATTTTATTCCTTATTTCCATTGCTGGTTATTTGTTTTTTGAGTTGTTGTTGGCCGAAACATTTGATTTTGGATTTGAGCTAAGCCCATGGATTCGCATCGTCTTTTTTATGGGAATGGCCTATCTCGTTAGTGCCATCCTATTTTACTTTGGAACGCATCGCGGGTTTTCCAGCTTTTTCTCAACGGGTGCTCTAGTTACCACTTGCTTGTTTGCCTTGACTTCATATGGCTTTGGTGTGTATATCGATAATTTCGGCTCTTATAACCAACTCTACGGTTCTATTGGTGCCATCTTGATTTTGATGCTATACATATGGCTCAATGCAATTGTTTTGTTGTTGGGTTTTGAGCTTAATGCTTCCATCGCAAAGCTAAAACAAGCCTAAGTATGTCGTTTTTTTTAGATGTTGTTCTTCCGTTGCCGCTTAAAGAAACCTTTACATATGTGATTACCCCCGCAGAGGCCAAAGTTATTCAACAGGGTATGCGGATTATTGTTCCTTTTGGAAAGCGTAAAAAATACACCGCCATTGCTTGGCGCGTACACCAAGTACCTCCAAAGACCTATGCCCCCAAACAAATAGACAGTATTATTGACATGGAAGCTGTACTGCAGCCAAAGCAACTGAAATTCTTGTCTTGGATTGCGGACTATTACCAATCTCCGATTGGGTTGGTGCTGCGAACAGCCATGCCGTCGTTGATGTTGTTGGAAAGTGAAACGGAGATCGTAACGCATGATTGGGAACAGCTTCCCAATGCGGGCTCCAAAAATGCAATTTTATTGCTTGAGCAATTGGAAACCAACAGCACCTATTCCATAGCACAGATACAACAGTTAATTTCGATTAAAAACCCCTATGCCATTCTAAAAGAATTGGTAGCAGACGGTTTTGTTTCGCTCAAAGAGGAGGTTTATGCCAAGTATGCCCCCAAGCAACAAGCCGAAGTTATACTTCATCCAAATGTGAAAGGAGACGATGCCTTGAAGGCGGTTATGGATCTACTTGCTGTCAAACCAAAGCAATACAAAACTCTGTTGACATTCCTGCAGCAAAAGGCGCCAGTCATCATGACGGAATTCTCCAAAATAGAAACGGTTAGTCCTTCATCGCTTAAGACACTTATTAAAAACGAGGTATTGGCAACCCATCAGCGCATCATGGATCGCTTGCCGCCAAAGCTCACTTCAGACGAGCCCTTAACATCACTAAGCGACCACCAACTAGAGGCAAAATCGGCCATCGAAACCCATTGGCAAACAAAAGATAATGTATTGCTTCACGGCATAACGGGCTCGGGAAAAACAGAGGTGTATATGCATCTTATTGCGCAGCAATTGGCCAAGGGAAAACAAGTGTTGTTTTTGGTGCCTGAAATTGGCCTCACCACGCAGTTAATGCAGCGATTGTATACTTTTTTTGGCAAGCAATTGGCGGTTTACCATTCGCGATATAGCCCACAAGAACGCACGGAGACTTGGAATAAAATCTTAGCTGATAAGGAAGAAGCCCGATTGGTTTTAGGGGCACGCTCTGCTGTTTTGCTGCCTTTTCAAAACTTGGGTCTGGTGGTGGTAGATGAATCACACGAGATGTCTTATAAACAATACGAAGCTTCCCCACGCTACCACGCCCGTGATGCAGCCATGGTGTTGTCGCGTATCCACCAAGCAAAAGTTATTTTGGGTTCTGCAACGCCTACCGTTGAAAGCTATGCACACGCAAAGTCGGGCAAGTATGGGTTGGTAAGCATGACCACCCGATATAGAGACGCGCAAATGCCAGAAATATCTTATGTCGACTTGAGCGAAGCTTACCGCAAAAAACAAATGAGTGGTCATTTGGCACAGCCGCTTATTCAGGCCATAGAGGAAACCCTGCTTTCTGGTAAACAGGTTTTACTTTTTCAAAACCGTCGTGGCTATGCCTCTTTTGTTGAGTGTCGTCAATGTGCCCATGTACCTCAATGTCCGAGTTGCGACGTGAGCCTTACCTATCATCAAGTTTCGAAGGAGTTGCGTTGTCACTACTGTGGCTATACAGACCAGTATACGCCAGCCTGTAAGGCTTGTGGTGCGCTTGCGCCGCAAACCCAAGGGTTGGGAACCCAGCAGTTGGAAGAAGAAGTACAGGCCTTGTTTCCATCTGCAAGGATTTCACGCATGGATTTGGATACCACAAGGAAAAAGCACGCCCATCAAAAACTAATCAATGCTTTTTCACGTCAAGAAATAGACATTCTAATCGGAACGCAAATGATTACAAAAGGCTTGGACTTTAAGCAGGTAACACTGGTTGGAGTGTTGTCTGCGGACAACTTTTTGCACTTCCCAGATTTTCGTGCACATGAGCGTGCCTTTCAAGTGCTAACGCAGGTAGCTGGTAGGGCAGGTAGGCTGGGGGATGAAAGCAACGTGCTGATTCAGACTTTTCAACCACAACATCCTGTCTTGAGTTTTGTGAGCAACTACGATTATGCGTCATTTTACGAATTGCAGATAAAGCAACGGGAACAATTTGGCTATCCGCCATACGTGCGCATGATACGCATAGAGCTCAAGCATAAAAATATGTCCACGCTTATCACGGCAAGTGAGTGGTTAAAAAAGGGACTTCTAGCACGTTTTTCTCATGTTCTTGGGCCTGTAGCGCCGGCTGTTGGTCGCGTGCGCAATTATTATATACTTCACATACTAATTAAACTACCGCTTGAGGCTTCTCAATCGGCTGCAAAAAAACGACTTGCAACCCTGTTGCAAAGCTTTGGAATGGTTGGCGCATTTAGCCAAGTAAACGCAAGTGTTGATGTAGATCCACAATAATTGTGGCCTACCTATTTGTCTAACGCAAGAAAATCCGTATTTTCGCTGCCCATTTAAAAAACAATATATGAACCATTACGAAACTGTTTTCATATTGAATCCCGTTTTATCTGAAGATCAGGTAAAGGAAGCAGTAGAAAAGTATGAGACGTTTATAACGTCCAACGGTGGCGAGATTGTCGCCAAAGAGGATTGGGGCTTGAAAAAGTTCGCTTATCCAATTCAAAACAAAAAAAGTGGCTTTTACCACTTGCTAGATTTCAAGGTTGATGGCAGCGCCATCATCCCTTTTGAAGTTGAGTTCCGTCGCGATGAGCGTGTTATGCGCTACCTAACGGTTAAGCTAGACAAGCACGCAGAGGCTTGGGCAGAAAAAAGAAGAGAACGTTTAACTGTTAAAGCTTAAAACATGTCAATAGAACAAGAAAGTAAAGGCGGAAAACAAGGGGAAATCAGGTATTTGACCCCCCTTGATATAGAGACTACAAAAGCAAAAAAATATTGTCGTTTCAAAAAGGCAGGAATCAAGTATATTGATTACAAGGATGCGGACTATTTGTTAAAGTTCGTAAACGAGCAGGGTAAGATTTTACCCCGTCGCCTTACCGGAACATCACTAAAATATCAACGTAAACTATCGGTTTCTATCAAGCGTGCGCGTCACTTAGCGTTAATGCCTTACGTAGCCGATTTGTTAAAATAACAAGCCATGGAACTTATTTTAAAACATGATGTTGAGAACCTAGGGTTCAAAGACGATATCGTTAAAGTAAAAAACGGCTACGGTAGAAATTTCCTAATTCCAAACGGACTTGCAGTAATGGCGACGTCATCTGCAAGAAAAGTTTTAGCTGAAAACCTAAAGCAACGTGCTTTTAAAGAACAAAAGCTTATTGAAGATGCACAAAAACTAGCCAAGGAATTGGATAAATTAGATATTAAGATTGAGGCCAAAGCTGGTGCGGGCAATAAATTATTTGGTTCTGTTGGAACCATTGATTTAGAAGCTGCATTGGGCAAAGCTGGTAAATCTATTGAACGCAAAGCCATCAAATTGGCAGGAGGCTCTGTTAAAACGCTTGGTAAGCACACCGCATCAATACGTCTGCACCGTGAGGTGTATACAAACCTTGATTTTGAGGTAACCAAAGCAGCAGCGGAAAAATAAAATCCGTTAAAGTTTAAAACATAAAGCCGCTTTTGCGGCTTTTTTTATTTAAAATAAGATATTTGTATAAATTGACGCCATGGCTCAAAAGGCTAGTATTCCAAAAGGTACCCGAGATTTCCTTCCTGCAGAAGTTGCGAAGCGCAACTATGTAACAGATGTAATACGCACTCAATTTGAGCGATATGGCTTTCTGCCTATCCAAACACCTGCCATGGAAAAGTTATCTACGCTGAAGGGCAAGTATGGCGAAGAAGGCGACCGCTTGATGTTTAATATCCTTAACTCTGGCGAAAAAGTAAAAAAGGCAGATCTCACTGCCCTTGAAAACAATGCGCTGGGTCAATTTACGAGCTCTATTTCTGAAAAAGCACTACGCTATGATCTAACAGTCCCCTTTGCTCGATTTGTTGTGCAGCATCAAAATGAAATTAGCTTTCCATTTAAGCGTTATCAAATTCAATCTGTTTGGCGTGCAGACCGGCCACAGCGTGGACGTTTTCAGGAATTTACACAATGTGACGCCGATGTTGTCGGTGCAGTTAGCCCGTTGCTAGAGGCAGAATGCATGCAGCTTTTTGATGATGTTTTTGATGCCTTGTCTCTAAAAGGCGCAACCATCCGTATAAATCACCGCGCAATCTTAGCTGGTATTGCTAATTATTTAGATGCTCCAGACCACATAGTAGCTTTTACTGTTGCACTGGACAAGCTTGATAAAATAGGCCCAGAAGGCGTTTTTAACGAATTACGGGACAAAGGATTTGATGAGGCGGCCTTGAATCGCCTAAGTCCCTTGTTTGAGCTGTCTGGTGATGTTGTGTCTCAGTTAGATCGATTAGAGCAAATTTTAGCATCTCAGCCCGATGCGTTGGAAGGTATTGCGCATTTGCGTCAGACCTTAGGCTTTTTAAGTCCTTTTAAAGTAAGCCAATTGGTCTTTGACTTGACCTTGGCTAGAGGTTTGCATTATTATACAGGAATTATTTTTGAGGTTGCACCGCCTGAGTCAGTTGCTATGGGCTCTATAGGAGCTGGAGGTCGTTATGATGACTTGACGGCTGTTTTTGGGCTTAAAGACGTTCACGGATTGGGTATTTCTTTTGGATTAGACCGATTGTGTATTGTGCTTGAAGAATTGAATTTGTTTCCTGCTGCGCTGGAACAGGCTGTGGATATTGTTGTGCTACATTTTGGCGACGCATACATGCAAGACCTTGTTCCATATCTTGCAAAATGGCGCAACATGGACATTCGTATCAATTGCTACCCAACAGCACACAAACTAAAAAAGCAGATGCAATTTGCAAATCAAACACAAGTACCTTGGGTGATGTTTTACGGAAACGATGAGCAACAAAAAGGGGTAGTCTCATTAAAAAACATGAGCGAGGGAACAAACAGTGAGATTAAATTAGAGGACTTCTCTAAAAAGTGTATTAATTAGAGATATTCTTGAGTTCTTGATTTGCTTTTTCCAGCAAATCTTTAATTTTATCTTTTGCCAGTTTGTTACTGGAGTCTTTACCAGTAAGTACCCATTCGATACTTTGATTAGGAAAATACTTACAAATCCCTTGTAACACACCGTGGCTTATACTAGACTCTCTTCTAAGACATGTCGAAACAGAATTTTGTCCCACACCAATGATGCGTTCAAACTTCGAGATTGAAATATTTTCATCTTCTATTATTTTTTTCAATCTATCATGTATTGTCATGACAACAAATTTATGCGCACAATCACTAACATATGCTTAAATAAAAGATGTTTAACAAACATTAAACAAACATTAAACAAACAACAGTTAGCGATGCTTATATTTAAATAATAATGTGTGTTTAGTTAAGATTTACGCCCTGAAATTGACCATTTTGTAATGGTAAAAAAGAAATATTTTATACGGGACTTACAATTTAGTACAATTAAGTTATTTAGCGATTGAATTTTTAAAATTAAACGCAATTGTATATATCATGTAAAGTTCGATAATTAAGTATTCGCAATTATATAATTGATATTTACAGCTCACTAATTTAGCTATGCGATATTTATTTGTTTTAATTTTTATTATTCAGAGTATTAATCCTGTTTTTTCTCAGAATCCTATTGAAAGTTGGAGTTATACTAATTCACACCCAGGCAACAAAGAACTATTCAGGGACTATCCAGGCTTTACTCCACAACTTTCAGGTGCTGCTCAAAATAAACGAATCCCTACAAATGACTGGTGGTCACTTCTTCTTAAAGAAAATCATGTAAACAATTTATTTAACTATCCCTTTACGATGAGGACAACCAGTACTGGCTTAGGCATTACCTATGTTGCCAAGGGCGTAGTAGGGGACAAGCAGACCCTAGCTATTGGTGTGCAAAATTTAAATGCCAGCAAAGCTACTGTTGAAGATCATACCGATTGGACCGTAAAGATTGCATGGACTGACAATACCCGCAATTTTTCTGTTACAAGTGGTATTGGCATGCCTTTTTTGTATTTCACAAAAGGGAATAATGATGTTGCTCGTGTTGAAGTAAAGGCAGGTACAGCGACTGTTTCAAATGAGATGATTCTAATTAAAGACACACAAGAGGGCGTTGATTATGCCGTGTATGCCCCAACAGGCAGCACATGGACTAAAAACGGCAGTGTTTATACTTCTACTCTAAATGGGAAAAACTATTGGTCTGCTGCCATGCTTCCTCAAAGCAACAGCAACCCATCTCAATTAGCCAATACCTATAAGAAATTTGCCTATGTCTTTCCTGCAGACACAAAAGTAAGTTGGAATTTTAATGAGTCTACAAGTGTAGTGCGTACCACTTTTCAAATCACACCTGATGTTAAAGAAGGCAGCAATAACACCATCTTACAGGGTTTGTTGCCTCATCAATGGGATAACCTGGCAACAGACTCACCTCAACCCGATAGAGAAACTTATGACAATGTAAGGGGTAATATAAAGATGCTGGATGGTAATGAATTCTACGTGGAGAATACCTTTTATGGCGTACTCCCCACGCTTCCTTATTTGGCAAACTACAGTGCCTCATTTAATCCCTCTAGTTTGGGCAGTAAAATTGATTTGTTAGAAAATGATAATCTAAATTCCTGGCAAGACTCTTACAATCAAGGACAACTGATGAATCGTTTAATTCAAACGGCTCGCATTGCCCATAAAATCGGGGATATTGATGCAAGAGATAAATTAAAAAATGCTGTTAAGGAACGTTTAGAAGATTGGTTGAGTTATGAATCAGGTGAAATAAATTATCTTTTTTATTACAACAATACTTGGACAACACTATTGGGATATCCAGCAGGTCATGGACAAGACCATAATATCAATGATCACCATTTTCATTGGGGCTATTTTATTCATGCAGCAGCTTTTATGGAACAGTTTGAGCCAGGTTGGGCAAATCAATGGGGTGGTATGATAGATTTACTTGTTCGTGATGCGGCCTCATCAAACAGGGCGGATGATAAATTCCCATTTTTAAGAAACTTTAGCCCATACGCAGGTCATGCTTGGGCCAATGGATTTGCTACTTTTCCAAACGGGAATGATCAAGAATCTACGTCAGAAAGTATGCAATTCAACACTTCGTTAATTCATTGGGGATCGATTTCGGGCAATGATGCCATTAGAGACTTGGGTATCTATTTGTACACCACAGAACAAACGGCCGTTGAAGAATACTGGTTTGATATGCATGAGCGTGTTTTTTCAGCTGACTATGGTTACAGTGTAGCATCACGCGTTTGGGGTAATTCATACGATAGCGGCACCTTTTGGACCAATGATAAAGCGGCCACTTATGGCATTGAGTTATACCCCATTCACGGCGGTTCACTTTATTTGGGTCATAATACCAGCTATGTAACCAAGCTCTGGAACGAGATGAAACAAAAGACAGGGATTTTGTCCAACGAGGTTAATGCTAATTTATGGCACGACGTATATTGGAGCTATGCCGCATTTGTAGACCCAGACGCCGCCATAACGCTCTATGATTCTTATCCAAACCGATCATTGAAGTTTGGGATTTCAGATGCCCATACCTATTACTGGCTACACAACATGAAAGCACTTGGAACGGTTAGAACAGATGTTACCGCAAATCACCCCATTGCAGCTGCATTTGAGGTAGATGGCCAGAAGACATATGTTGCGCACAATTATTCCAAGACTGCGATTGATGTTAATTTTTCAGATGGTTTTTCATTCAATGTGCCTGCTCAATCCATGAAAACCAATCGTGGGGTGGCATTGTCTGGTGTGATTTCATCAGATTTTTACGAGGCCTACAATGGCGGAAGTGTTAATTTAAGCGTGACTTCTAGTGAAGTTGGAATTTCCAAAGTTGAGTTCTATGGTGACAATGGGTTGATAGCTACTGACACCGCTGCACCATATACTACTAAAGTTGAAAATTTGACATTAGGTACACACGGCTTCTATGCAAAAATATACAACAGTACCAGCTTTGGTGTTACAAATAGTATAAGTGTTGTTGTAGGGGAACAAAAACCATTTTTAAATGTGCCATTTCAAATTCCGGGTACCATTCAATCTGGGAATTATGATTATTTTGAAGGGGGTAAAGGACAAAATATTTCATATTTTGACTCCACAACAGGAAATAACGGTGCCGACACGGGTAATTTTAGAACAAACGAAAACGTAGATGCAGTAGTTGATGCAGAAGGTAAAACCGTTGGATGGATAGAAGACGGTGAGTGGTTAGAATACACGATTAATGTATCACAGTCTGGAAAATATAAGATGAATTACAGGTATACCAGTGCTAACAATAGTGCAGGCCCCTTTCATCTTGAGCTAGACGGACAAGCTGTTAGTGGAGGCGTCAATGTCAATGGAACAGGCGCTTGGGATAACTGGTCAACTGCTGCGGTAAGCAACATTGATTTGTTGGCGGGTGAACACATATTGAGAGTTGCCTTTACCGGTGGAGGTTTCAATTTGGGGGATATGTCTTTTGTGTATGAATCTGCACTAGGGTACACACCATTACTAGCAGAAGCAGGGAGCAATATCAATGTTGAAATTCCAGCAACTACTGCACAGCTCAACGGTAGTCAAAGCAGTATTCCAAATCCTTCGAGTACCACTTATTTGTGGAAACAAGTTTACGGTCCTTCTGTGGCTACTTTTGACAACACCCAATCGCTGAATGCTAATATTTCAAACCTCGTTGAGGGTATTTATAAATTTGAATTGACTCTAACGGAAGGAACAAAAGTTTCTAAAGATCAGGTCTATATCAATGTGCAAAGCGGTTCTAATTCATTGCCAAACGTATCATTGACCAGTCCAACTAATGGAGATGTGTTTTCCAAGGGGGATGCCTTTACGTTAACAGCAACTGCTTCTGATTTTGATGGAACCGTAGCCAAAGTCATTTTTTATGATGGTACTACAGTATTGGGGGAGGACAACACCCAGCCGTATGCCTATACTGTTAGCAACGCTGCTGTTGGCACCTATAACTATAACGTAAAAGCCATTGACAATGATGGAGGGGAGTCAGTATCCGCTGCTGTGTCTGTTACGGTTAATCAACGTTACTATTGTACGTTTAATTCATCTGAATCACTT
>QXZR01000071.1 GCA_009886265.1 Flavobacteriaceae bacterium | reverse complement strand
CCATCGAGCTGGAGGTATTCTTTCATCCAAATATATTCGTCGTCTTCATAGCTACCACCCGTAAAATAAATAGGACGTTTCCAATCGTTATTCCGCAGAATATCCAACATCATAATTCTATTTTTATACAACCCCGATGTAGGTAAATCGATATCGATATAATCTACAATAAGGTCGGCATCTTCAGGCTTTACCACCCCGCTTTTAAGGGCGTTTTCTTTGTTTACAGGCACCCTGATTTTATTGGTGGGATAATACACCAAGTTCTGAGTTCCCTCTGGAATTTGACTTAAATCTACTTCGTATTGTTGCAACAAATGCTTGTAGCGTGTACGTGGATTATCACTCGCCACCCAATCCATAAAATCATCTAAGTTCCAACGAACCGAGTCAATAATAGCTTCAAATTTTATGTAATCACGCGTGCCGTATGCATATTGTTTGTGTATGAGTTGCGAAGGAATTGGTGCGCTTTCGTATGTTTTCCGCTTGAGTTGATCAATGTACCAATCCGTAGCTAAAAGTTGGGTGTTAATGCTTCGCACATCTGTGCGATAGCCTTCGATTTCTTGTGCATACCATAGGGCAAAAGTGTCGTTATCGCCAATAGTAAAAATCATGGCGTCTTTATCTTCATCAATAGAATCTAGGTAGGCTTTTGCGGTAGATTGTGCCGTGAAGCGGTTGGATCGATCGTGATCGTCCCAATTTTGTGAGCCCATTAGCACAGGCACGGCAAGCAAGCAAAGTGCTATGGAAAGTGGAGCTGCCACACGCAACGACACATATTTTTTCAGCGATTCAGCAAGGGCAACCACGCCAATCCCAATACACATGGCAAACACATAAAACGATCCAACGAGTGCATAATCGCGCTCGCGCGGTTCAAATACTCTCTCGTTGAGGTATACTTTAAGGGCTAAACCTGTAAAGAGGAAAAACACCAACAATACCCAAAATCGTTTTTTGTCTTGCTGATATAAAAACAACGCGCCGAGTACTCCTAAAAACAAGGGCAACATATAATAGGTGTTGCGGCCTTTATTGTTTTTTGCATCATTATAAAGATTTTTTTGAGGACCTAAACGGAAGCTGTCTAACCAAGAAATTCCACTAATCCAATTGCCATCGAAAGGATCTAATTTTCCTTGTTCATCGTTTTGTCTTCCTGCAAAATTCCACATAAAATAGCGGAAATACATATAGTTTATTTGGAAGGTAAACAGGTAGTTTAGATTGTCAATTAGACTTGGTTTATCAATGTCTAAATACGATCCAAATCGTTGTAAAAACTGATGGTAGCCTTTGGCATCTACCTCACCATTATTGACACGAGAAATAAAATCGTTAATGGCATCTATAAGTTGCGTTTGGGAACGGTATTCAGCTTTGATATCAAAATCGGGTGCACCAAAGTAGGTGATGTAATTTACCGCATTGCCAGAGCTCCACATACGAGGCAACACTCCTGTGTGCTTGCTGTTGGCGCTTATGCGTGCGTCTTTCCATGCATTTACTACCTCATAGCGTCCTTTTTTGAGGTCTTTTTCATATTTGGGTTTGTCGTCTTTATACGGATTGTTTTCATCTTGCCCTGCATACATATCGGTGTACATAGGCCCATAGAACAAGTGCGTTTCTGGGTATTGTTCAAGGTTGTAGTAAGCTAATAATGCACGTGCATCTGTGGGTGCATTTTCGTTGATAACCGTATTGGCATTGGCACGAATAGGTAACATAATCCAAGACGAAAAGCCAATCAAAATAAATACGATACACCACAAACCAGTATTGGCTTGTACCCATTTTTTTTGTTGTGTAAAACGCAACCCCCAAATAAAAAATGCCAAAATAGACAGTCCCGCGATAATAGTTCCTGAATTAAAGGGCAGCCCAAAACTATTCACGAAAAACACTTCAGCATTACCAAAATATGCCAAGGTTAGTGGCAGTAGCAACTTAAAGATAAAAAGCAATACCGCTACTGAAACAACATTTGCCACCACAAACGATTTCCATGAAAATGAATAGTGCTTAAAATAGTACAACATGCCAATGGCAGGTACAGTAAGCAGTCCCATAAAATGTACTCCAAACGACAACCCGATTAAAAAAGCAATAAGCACCAGCCAGCGATCGCCACGTGGTTTGAGCATATCTTCTTCCCAGCGTAATCCGAGCCAAAACATCGCAGAAGTAATCAACATCGCCATGGCGTATACTTCAGCTTCTACGGCATTATACCAAAAACTATCTGAAAATGTGTAGCTAAGTGCACCCACAACACCAGCGCCTAACACCAAAACAGCCTGAGCTCCCGTTGGTTTTAGTTCTTTAATAATAAATCTTGTAATGATTCGCGTAAGCGACCAAAACAGAAATAAAATGGTAAAGGCACTTGCCAGTACCGACATCATATTTACCCAAAACGCCACACGCTCCGGACTACTAGCAAAAGAGGAGAAAAATGCGCCCATCATTTGAAATAGTGGTGCGCCAGGCGGATGTCCAACCTGTAGTTTGGCAGATGTAGCAATGTATTCGCTACAATCCCAATAGCTTGCTGTAGGCTCTACGGTAAGGTAGTAGGTTACTAAGGCGACACAGAAAACAAACCAACCCGTGAGGGTGTTTCCTTTAGAGTAGTTCATAGAATTTCTAAAGCCACTAAAGTACAATATATTAGAAAACCACAAACAAGATTGCCTAAACTATTGGTGCAACAAAAAGTTTGTTTATTTTTGCAACCGCATTGGCCTATGGTGTAACTGGCAACACGTCTGATTTTGGTTCAGAAGAGTCTA
>QXZR01000070.1:4892-16073 GCA_009886265.1 Flavobacteriaceae bacterium | reverse complement strand
AATCCCGATTTTATCGAAGGAAATCTCAAACATAAAAAAAGGAGAACCAATTCCTGTGAATCAATTCTCCGATTGCGTGATCGCGCTAGGATTCGAACCTAGGACCGTCTGCTTAGAAGGCAGATGCTCTATCCAGCTGAGCTACGCGACCTTTTACTTTTTAGCACTGCTCTTATGAACCTGACCGTTCCGATTGGAAATCGGAATGCGCTAATCCAGTTGAGCCCAGCCTGCATTGACCGTTCCGTATAGGCGGGCGTCAGGCAGGTACGAAACCTAATTTTTGCTATTTAACATCAAAGCTTTTTGAAATTTCTAAAAGATTTTCAAAAAGCTTGAGCTAAGTTGCGGAGAGACTGGGATTCGAACCCAGGCAACACTTACGCGTTGACAGATTAGCAATCTGCTCCATTACCACTCTGGCACCTCTCCTTTAAGGTTATAAAGCGCCGGCAAAAATACGTTATCAAAAGCAATCCGCCAACTAATTATCACGTTGGTCAAAATCTTCTTTTTCTTTTTGACGAATTCGGTTAATAATAGCAAATATTACAGCTACAATAACAGCAATCCAAATAATGCGATTCATCTAGTTTATTTTAACTGCGGTACCAAATGCTAAAATTTCAGAAGCACCTTGTGCAACAACAGATGTTGTAAATCGAACATTTACTACTGCATCGGCTCCCATACGGTTTGCATCGTCAAGCATGCGTTGTAAGGCCTGTTCGCGTGCATCTGCTTGTAGTTTGGTGTACTCTTCAATTTCACCGCCTACAATGTTTTTAATTGAAGCGAAGATGTCTCTTCCGATGTTGCGAGAACGAACCGTGCTGCCACGTGCCATTCCTAAAGATTCAACAATTTCTTTTCCAGCTATGGTTTCAGTGTTTATGTACAACATAATTACATGTTTTTAGTTAATTCCTTGACCACTCTATTCTCACTAAAGAACTCACTCAAAATCACTTTTAAAACAGTGTATAGTGGCACCGCCAACAGCATGCCCAATGGACCTGCTAATAGCCCAGCTAGGATGATAATAAGAAATATCTCAAGAGGGTGTGACTTGACGCTCTTTGAAAAAATATAAGGTTGTGAAAAGAAGTTGTCTATAAGCTGACCAATTACAAAACCAATAAAAACATAAATGGTTTTGGGTACAATTACACTGGCTATGTCTGCGTCAAGGTTGCTGACCATGGTTAGTATAATCATTAAAACGGCACCAGCGAGTGGACCGATATAAGGGATAATGTTAAATAAGGCGCATATAAGCGCAATGGTTAAGGCATTTGGAATGCCAAAAATCAGCAGTACACCCGAGTAAAATAAGAATAAGATGGTTATTTGTAGTAGTATCCCAGAAAAGTAACGAGATAATAAAGTAACAACTCTAGTAAATGAGCGCTCAATGCGTTCTTTTTTGTCGTCAGCAAATACGAGTAAGATGCTTCTCAACAACAGCGAACTGTCTTTAAGCAAAAAGAAACTGATGAATAAAACAGAAAATAATGCAATTGTAAATCCGCCTAAAAAACCTAAAAATCCATTTAACAGGTTGGGAAGGAAGCTAAAGTCAACTTTGGATAGCAATTCATTAATACTTTCTGTGAGATTTATGTCGTATTTATCAAAATACATATCTAAGTCTGAAACCAGCCTGAGCAAGTCAGCCTCCCACTGGTCAATATGAAGCAGTGATAAGTTTTGTGCTTGTGCTGTAATAACCGGTACAATTAAGGATCCGAGACCAAGAATGAGCAACAATAACACCAATAGCGTAATAACTGTTGCAAGGGTGTTTTTAAACCTTAGTCGCTTCGTGAAAAAACCCTTTATGGGCTGACCAACAAGCGAGACAACAATTGCTAAAAACACATATCCCAGAAGAGACTGTGCCATCATGATAAGGTTAAATAGTGCTACAAGCCCAACAATGAAAAGGAAGGCTTGGACAATTCCACGGGTAAGATTATTTGCATTCACAGCTCTAAGGTAAAAAAATTATTATTGATTCATGAGCAATGCAGTGTGCAATGCTGCTAATGCAGCTGTTTCCGTTCGTAGCCTATTGCTACCAAGATGCACAGCTGTTATGTTTTGTTCATTTGCCCATGCTATTTCGGCTTTGGAAAAATCACCTTCTGGACCAATGAGTATGCTGCAATTGGCTTGTCCGTTAACAGCACTTTTTAAGCTTTCTTTTGGGCTGTCTTCACAGTGCGCCATAAAAGTTGGTCTGTTAACTTCTATTTCCTTAAGTGGCGTTAAGGGCTCTAGTATTGGGGCATAAGCACGTAGGGACTGCTTTAATGCTGCGTGAATAATCTTTTCGAAGCGTTCGTATTTAATGTGTTTTCTTTCACTTCTATCACAAAGCACAGGAGTAATTTTATAAACACCAAGTTCTGTTGCTTTTTCCAAAAACCATTCAAATCTACTTATGTTTTTGGTGGGGGCTACAAGCATGTGAATGGCAGTTTTGGAAGCTGGAATTTCTTTGATTTCCAAAAGCTTAACAACACAGTTTTTTGGACTAACCAAACTAAGTTTTGCTGTTATAAGTTGTCCTCTTCCATTGGTTAGATGCAATAAGTCACCTCTATTTTTGCGTAGCACTTTGGCCATGTGCTTGCTTTCAACTTCGTTGAAACTGTAGCTTTCTGATGTTAGATCTATATCGGGTGTGAAGAATTGTTGCATTAGATGGACATTCTTGCTTTTGGTTCACTGGACAGGGTGTCAAGTGTGCCTTCGTTATATTTTAAGTAGCCAGCCATGGCAATCATGGCCGCATTGTCAGTGGTGTAGGGTAGTGGTGGTAGGAACAATTCCACATCACAATTTTCAAGCGCTTTTCGCAATCCGCTGTTGGCAGATACACCACCTCCCAAAACAACTTGTTTAAGACCTGTTTGTTTAACGGCCGTTTTTACTTTTTCAACTAGTATAGCTACGATCGCGGCTTGAATAGAAGCACACAAATCATAAAGGTTATTTTTAATAAAATCTGGGTCTTTGTCTTGAGCAGATCTTAAGAAATACAATACACTTGTTTTAAGCCCACTAAAGCTAAAGTTTAAATTGGCAACAGTTGGCTTTCCAAAAGTAAATTTTGGTGTACCAAGTGCAGCATATTTGTCCATGATGGGTCCAGCGGGGTAGGGTAGTCCTAGCATTTTACCTGTTTTATCAAATGCTTCTCCGGCTGCATCGTCTAGTGTTTCACCCAAAACATCAAAAGAGGAAGCGTTATCAACGTACACAAGCTGTGTATGTCCTCCAGAAACAGTTAGCCCTAGAAATGGGAAACTGGGTATTGGAAAGGAGTCATCAATGAAGTGTACTAGTAAATGTGCTTGCATATGATGCACAGCTACAAGAGGTATGTTTAGTGCAAGGGAAAGCGACTTTGCAAAAGCATTTCCAACAAGCAAGGATCCAAGAAGGCCAGGGCCTTGGGTATAGGCTACTGCGGTTAGGTCTTTTTTATCGATATTTGCTTTTGACAGTGAAGTTTCCACGACAGCGGCAATGCGTTCTACGTGAGCTCTAGATGCCAGTTCTGGAATGACACCACCGTAGTTTTCATGTTCAAGCTGTTGCGAAACGACGTTGGCACGTAATTTGCCATCGACAAGCACCGCAGCTGCCGTGTCGTCGCAAGAAGTTTCAATGCCTAAAATGATAGTTGCCAAAATAAATAATTAAGCACAAAATTAACACTTTGGAAAAGAAGCCTCCCATAAAAAAGAAAATAAGACGCATCATTGTTGCTATTTTACTTTTTATGTTGTTGGTAGTCTTTGTTTTAATGCTGCCGGTAACCCAAACGTATTTGGGACAACGTTTCACAAAAAATATAAATGAACGCTTTGGCGCTAATATTGATATTAGCAGCATACAAGTATCCCCTTTTGGATATGTTAAGCTACACGACATATTGGCTTATGACCATAAACAAGACACGCTTCTTTATGTGGGCTATGCTCGTTTAAATACCCTGCGACTAAGAGCAATCTTGCAAGGAGATAATGATTTAGGGAATGTGTTTTTAAAAGATGTGAGGTTCAATAGCACCCTCTACAAAAACGAAAACGAGTCCAATGTAAACCAGTTTTTTGATCGTTTTAGTTCTGATAAAAGCACCAAAGCAAAAACTGAAATTGTTGCCTCTTCAATAAGTCTCGTAGATGCTTCTATACGTATCCAAAATCAAAATAACAGCAGCGGAAATGCACAGCGATTTACAGCACTTAATGCTGATATTCAAAATTTTCGCCTTGATGGAAATGTAATTAGCGCTGATATTAAGCAGCTTAATGCTAAAACAAATTGGAATGACACTGCACTAACTTCGCTTGCTGGAAAATATCAATTTTCCCCAACCAGTATGGTATTGGAAAATGCAGTTATTCAAACTAAAGAAAGTGTGCTTAATGTGGATATTCGCCTTGCTTACCCCAAGGGCGGATTAAAAGATTTTATAGATAAAGTAAACCTTAGTGTTGAACTTAAGCCTTCTTCAATTGGTGTGTCTGATCTAAAAAAAATCATTCCAAATTGGAAAGGTAAATCCATTAAGCTAAAAGGAGGTATCGATGGCTTTGTTAAAGATTTTACTACGCAAGGCGTTCAAATCAATCATCAAAATACTATAGCTGGTCTTGATGGGAAAATTAAAAATATTTTTGATGTGGACAGTAGGTCTATAGAAGTTGATTTGAAGTTAGTTACAGTTGATAATCTCGATTCCATTCCATTTACGTTGTCTGCGGAAGTAGCTGGGTTTTTAATGCGTTTGGGCGACCTTTCTACTGATGCTAAAGTGACACTTGAAGATAAATTATGGAATATCAAGGCCGACCTAATAACGGCACTCGGTCGCATGCAGAGCAGTGCCTCGTTTACTTTTGACGAAAAAATCCGTGACTACTCAATTCATCTTTCCTCCAATGATTTTGACATTGGTCAACTTGCTGCCGTTCCAACAATTGGGCGCACCGGACTTGGTGTTGTTGTCTCTGGAAATGGTTTTGATATGTCCAATCTTAATGCGGCAATCAGTGGGGAACTTACAAATTTTAATTACCGTGAATACAGCTACGATACCTTGGTATTAGAAGGAACGATTAACCCTAAATTCTTTTTGGGAAATATGAATATTGCGGATGAATTTATCGCAATTGATTTAAATGGTCAAGTTGATTTTGCTTCGGAAACGCGAAGTTTTTCTTTCAATGCCGATATCCAGCACGCCGATTTTAGTGCCTTGGGTTGGTTGTCCGATGGCATTGACGGTGTCTTTTCTGGTTCTGTTGATTTGGCATTGCAAGGAAACAATATTGACGAAATGATAGGGGATTTATATATCGATCGGGGCGCACTTAAAACGCCAAGCGAAACCTATTTGTTTTCATCGCTATCAGCACAATCCAGGATTACAAATGGACTTCGTGTGGTAAATATAAATTCTGAAGATGTGGCCACAGGTATATTGATTGGAAACTTCAAACCCTCAGCGCTAGGAGTCCTTGCCAAAAATGCGTTAGGCAGTCAGTTTGAAAGCTATAAACCCATTCCTATTTCTCCCAACCAACATGTCGATTTTAACTTCAACTTGCGAGGAAAGATTGCGTCTGCTCTTTTTGGAGGGGTTGTTTCATTGGATAATAATACATTTATAAAAGGCAGCATTAAGCCAGATGATGCACTTTTTAAACTTGAAATCCGTGCCCCTAGTATTGCTATAAATAAAACCCAATTAAACGGCTTATCATTGAAAATTGACACCAAACAACCCATTTATCATTCAAATATTAGTATTGACGAAATTGCTACCCCCAAGGCCAATTTATTTGATGTCAAATGGATTAATGCTCAGGTATTAGATAAGTTGTATGGTCGCATTGAATTTACTTCTGCAAAGGGAGCTGAAGATCTTAATATTATCAATACGGCGTTTACTATTAATGATTCAGCCCAAGCCATTGTTGAAATCCAAGATGCAGAACTTTTCTTTAACAATAAGCGCTGGACCATTGACGAGCAAAATGGGAATCCCACTTTGGTTGCTACGAGTACAAGCGACTTTGCTTTTAGCAATCTAAATTTTATAACAGAAACTTCCTCCATTATTGCCGATGCCAGTCAAAAAGGGAGTGACGCCTTTGCTGTTGATGTGAAATTTTCCAACGTTTATATGAGTGATCTGCTGTCTTTTCAAAAAGACCGTTGGGAAGGAATCGTAAATGGATTCCTCAATATCCGCCAATCGCCTTCTGGTTTTGGAGGAAATTCTAACTTGCATTTGTCCGATTTGGCATTAAATGGCGTGGCTCTTGGAGAAGCAGAACTTAAGCTCCAATCAAATAAAGAAAATCAGGACTATCAATTGGCATTGCAAATCTCTGATGATGGGAAGGATGTTTTTCTAGCTACTGGAACCTTAGGTATAGAAAATGCCGTTCCCACTTGGGAGGTTGATGTGGCTTTTTCAGATTATAATATGTCGTTAATCGCAGGGCTAACAAGCGATGTTTTTTCACCTTTTAGTGGAAAAGCTAACGGTGATGTGCACGTATCCTCTAAAGCTGGTAAAATCATTCCAACAGGTGCCTTTGTTGTTGATGATCTGACATTGGGTGTTCCTTATTTGAACACGTTGTACAACTTTACGGATGTTGTGCCATTTCGATTTAGTGAGGATCTTATACGTATTAATTCATCTGGTTTTATCTCAGGAAACGAACAAACAGCACAGCTCACAGGTATGCTAACCCATCAATCCTTTTCGAATTGGGGATTGGATATGAACATAAATGCTACGCAGCTTGAGGTGCTTAACACAGCCTTTACGGAAGAGTCATTGTATTATGGAAATGCCTTTTTTAATGGTGATGCCCATTTGCACGGTGCATTTTCAAATATGCAAATAGATGTTGTGGGTGAAACTGCGACGGGTACCAATATCTTTATTCCTATACAATATGACACTAAAATTGGGGATGTGTCTTTCATCAATTTTATAGATAAACAAACGGAAGAAGACCCTGAAACGGCTCAGCTCAAGACGGTAAAAGGATTGCAATTAAATTTTGAATTAGATGTTACACCAGAAGCAGAGGTTGAAATTGTGGTTGACCCAGAAACAAAAAGTTTTTTACGTGGACGTGGCGCAGGGAGTTTGTTATTGGAAATAGACACAGCGGGTTCGTTTGCCATGTGGGGTGACTTTATTGCCTTTGAAGGAATATACAACTTCAAGAACCTTGGGCTCATAGACAAAACTTTTCGTTTAGAGCCTGGTGGTGTTATTTTTTGGGAGGGCGACCCGTATGGTGCTCAAATAAATATGCAGGCCATTTATGAGGTTCCGGGCGGTGCAAACCCAGCAGTGCTTTTGGAGGGCGATAATATCAGTCAAAAGATACCTACGGATGTTTCCATCACGCTGTTTGGAAATCTGCTTAATCCTGAAACACCAACTTTTGAGATTAACTTCCCCAATGCTTCGGGTATCGTTAGAAACGAATTGAACTACAGGTTAAATGACGAAGAAAGAAGGCAGTTACAGGCCATTTCGTTGCTCTCACAGGGTAGCTTTATTAATGAAGTTTCTTTGGCGGCCATTTCTAGTCAAACACTAACAACCAACCTTTTTGAAAAAGCATCAGGCATTTTTGACAATATATTTACTAATGAAAATGACAAATTGAATTTGGGTATTGATTACCTCCAAGGTGATCGCAATGCTGCTGTTTCAATAAAAAATCGAGATAGGTTAGGGGTAAGCTTGTCAACCAATATCAACGAGCGTATTCTTATTGATGGTAAAGTAGGTGTTCCTGTTGGGAATGAAGAGGAGACCATGATTATAGGAAATGTAAAGCTTGAATTCTTGCTTAATAAGAAGGGAGATCTGCGAGCGCGTGTGTTTAACAAGGAAAATGAGTTCCAATATTTTGGTGATGAATTGGGATATACACAAGGTATTGGAGTTGGTTATCAAGTTCGATTCGATTCTTTCAGAGAGCTTGTCAATAAAATTTTTAACAAAAAAGACAACATTAAACCTTAAATTATTAGGTTAAAACGAGAGATTATTCGTTAATTTGCACTGCAATTTACACGATGAAAGCCACAAATTCAGCTGACGCCAAAATTTCCAACATTGCCGTACTCACTTCTGGAGGCGATGCACCTGGCATGAATGCCGCCATTAGATCGGTAGTTCGTTCAGCAGCTTTTTACAAACTTAAATGCTTTGGTGTTTTCCGAGGTTATCAGGGTATGATTGAAGGAAGTATCAAGCCTTTGGGACCAAGAAGCGTAAACAACATCATCAACAAAGGTGGTACCATCCTTAAGTCTGCTCGTTCTAATGAATTTAGAACCAAAGAAGGACGAAAAAAAGCATTTGCCAACTTACAGAAAAACAATATTGACGCAATCGTAGTTATTGGTGGTGATGGTAGTTTTACTGGTGGTTTAATTTTTCAACAAGAATTTGGCATCCCTGTTATTGGTATTCCTGGAACCATTGACAATGATATTTATGGTACCTCCCACACCTTGGGTTATGACACTGCCATGAACACAGTCGTTGAAGCAGTAGATAAAATTAGAGACACCGCCATTTCACACAACCGCTTGTTCTTTGTAGAGGTAATGGGGCGTGATGCAGGTCATATTGCATTGAATACAGGTATTGGTGCTGGCGCCGAAGAAATCCTTATTCCTGAAGCAGATATGGGTCTTGACCGTTTGTTACAGTCGCTGAAGCGTTCGAAAAAATCCGGTAAGCTTTCCAGTATTGTTATGGTTGCAGAGGGTGATAAAATTGGAAAAAACGTATTTGAATTAGCAGAATATATTGAGGAAAATCTTCCTGACTATGAGGTACGCGTTTCTGTGCTTGGACATATGCAACGCGGCGGTGCACCAACTTGTTTTGACCGTGTATTGGCCAGCCGAATGGGCTTGCGTGCTGTTGAAGAACTGCGCAAAGGCACTTCTGGGTATATGATTGGAATCGGAGACGGAAAAATGATATTAACCCCTTTGGATAAAGCGATAAAGGGCAAATCGAAAATTGATAACGAACTTGTTCGTGTATCAGAAATAATGAGACTTTAAATTAATAATTAAATTACTATGGCAAACCTAAAAATTGGAATTAATGGATTTGGAAGAATCGGTAGAATGGTCTTCCGTGCATCACTCAAAAGAGATGATATTGATATCGTTGCAATAAACGATCTTTTAGATGTGGAACACCTAGCATATCTATTAAAATACGATTCTGTTCACGGAACAGTGGATGCTAGTGTTGAAATAGCAGATGGTCACCTTGTTGTTGATGGAAAAACGGTTCGTATCACTGCAGAACGCGATCCTAAGAACTTACAATGGGATGCAATTGGTGCTGAAGTTGTTGCTGAATGTACGGGTATTTTTACCACATTGGACATGGCACAATCTCACATTGATGGTGGTGCTAAAAAGGTAGTTATTTCCGCTCCTTCAAAAGACGCTCCTATGTTTGTAATGGGTGTTAACCACGAAGATGCAAAAGCTTCAGATAATATTGTGTCTAATGCCTCATGTACAACCAACTGTTTGGCACCTCTTGCCAAAGTGTTAAACGATGCCTTCGGTATTGAAGAAGCACTTATGACAACGGTACACGCAGTTACGGCTACGCAAATGACCGTTGATGGTCCTTCTAGAAAAGACTACAGAGGAGGTCGTTCTTCTTTACTGAATATTATTCCCGCATCAACTGGAGCTGCCAAAGCAGTAACTAAGGTAATTCCTTCTTTGCAAGGAAAGATTACAGGTATGGCATTTCGTGTGCCAACTGCAGATGTTTCTGTTGTTGACCTTACCGTTAAACTTGCTACTGAAACAAGTTATGACGGCGTAATGAAAACGATTAAAGCTGCTTCTGAAGGTGCTCTTAAAGGTATTTTAGGCTATACAGAAGAACTAGTTGTGTCTCAAGACTTCATAGGTGATGCTAGAACATCCATAGTTGATGCTAATGCAGGTATTGAACTTAATGGCTCTTTCTTTAAAGTTGTTACTTGGTATGATAACGAAGCGGGATACTCAAACAAACTACTCGATTTAGCAGCACACGTTAGCCAATTATAATCACATGAAACTTATTATTGATAGCGGCTCAACCAAAACGGATTGGATTGCTCTTGATGCGCAAAATGATGTGCTTTTCGAAACGCAGACTTTAGGTCTAAATCCTCAAGTGCTTTCTGACCATATTCTTGAAGAACGTATCATTAATAATTACGACTTATACCGCAAGCGTAAATCTGTAAACTACATTCATTTTTACGGTGCGGGTTGTGGTACTAAGCCACCTAGAGTATTGCTAAAGAAAGTGCTACAAAGTATTTTTCCGAGTGCAAAAATCGAGGTCAAAGAAGATACCTATGCGGCTGTATATGCTGCTACTGAGCCTGGAGAAAAAAGTATTGTTTGTATTCTTGGAACAGGTTCGAACTGTAGCTATTTTGATGGGCAAGAGGTTGAACAACGTATTGATTCATTGGGATATATCTTGATGGATGATGGCAGTGGAAATTATTTTGGACGTCAGTTGTTGCGTGATTATTATTTTAATAAGATACCCGCAAAAATGGCTGCTGTTTTTGAAGAGTCATTTGATTTGTCGTCGGAGTCTATTAAATCGAATCTTTACAAAAAATCAAACCCCAATACCTATTTGGCAACCTTTGCTCGTTTCTTGATTGAAAACAAAGAAAATGAGTACAGCCAAGCTTTAATAAAGAAAGGGTTTGATTTGTTTGCACGTCATCAGATACTTCAATTTGACAATGCTAAAAAATTACCGATTCACTTTATAGGTTCCATAGCCTTTTACCTGAAAGATGAGCTAACACAAGTCTTAAATGATTTGAATCTGACTATTGGGAGTGTACACAAAAAACCTATTGACGGTTTGGTGGAGTACCACTTAAAAATGTCCTAGGCTACGGCTATTAAAGATATCTCTACGTTTACACGCTTTGGTAGCACGGCAACCTGAACGGTTTCCCTTGCAGGTGCATTTTCATCGTCAAAATAAGTGCCGTATACTTCGTTTATGGCACCAAAGTCATTCATGTCTGAAATAAAGATACTGCACTTGACCTG
>QXZR01000070.1:0-4882 GCA_009886265.1 Flavobacteriaceae bacterium | reverse complement strand
TGACAACGTCTGAAAAATGCATCCCTGCTGCGTCCAAAACAGCAGCCAAATTTTCCATTACTTGTTTGGTTTCTTCTTCAATACCTGCCGAAATCAATTCGTTTGTAGCTGGGTTTATTGCAATTTGACCACTCGCATATAGCGTATTGTTAACTAATATGGCTTGGTTGTAAGGTCCAATAGGCATGGGAGCCTTATCTGTTTTGATGATGGTTTTCATATTCGTAAATTATAATCTTTTATCTGGTTCCCGCCGTTTTTCGTATTTCAAATCACGTAGTATTCCTGATTTGACACCAATGAAGAAAAACCACGATTCGCGATTTCCAAAAGGTGTCCAAGAAATATTCATATTCCAACTGTCAAGGTCACGGTCGATACCCAGATTCGTAAACGTTACCCCTTTGTTTTTGAAGTCATAACCAGAAGATATGTTGACTTTCCACTTTGGCGTAAGCGATACATTTGCCGATGCCATAAGGGAGTTATTGCTGATTTGACGTTGCTCACTACTGTTTGCATATGTAAAACTATGTCTCAAATTTATACTCCAAGGAATATTGGTTTTGTAGAAAGAGGTGTTTTTTTCTTCCTCAGGCTCCTCGTCCTCCTCGTCCTCAGGATTGCCATAATTTCGTTGTTCATCTAAACCCCTATTGTTATTTAGGCCAGGAATGTTTCCATTGCTGTCATTGCTGTCATCTTTTTTGCTGCCCTTGCTTTTAAAATTATACCCCCAGTTGATGTTAGCACTTGTCATTCTTAGCAGTGGTCCACCATTGGCTGAACTAAATGTATTGATGCGTTGCTTGTTTTCTCCCAATGCATAGGGGTCAAACGTTGCGCCTATATTTATGTTGAGCTTATTATCCAGCAGGGGAACAACTGTACTCATACGTATCGGGCTCCAACGGAGTGAATCGGCTGTTATGTTATAGTTTGTGCTAAAATTAAGATTATTCAATATTTTAATTTTTTTCAGCTCTGTTTTGGTTGAGTCCCTGTCTTTTACCTTGGCTTCCAAATTATTACGAACAGTAATGCCTATTGAACTTGATTTGGTATTACCAGGCCTTCCATAAAGCCCTCCCTCAAAACGGGTATAGTCTCTGGTATTTCCATCTGCATCAATGATATATTCGTCGTAATACCGTTCAAAACTTGGGCTATTGCTATAGTTGACGTTTGCATTGACAACGTGGCGTATGCTTTGAATTTTCTTATCTTCTTTAAAATTAAACACCCCGTACAATGTGGTGTTGGCACCCATGCTAAAATTATACTGTGCAAATCGGTCAAAGCCCGTGATGGTATCCTGTTCGGGAAGTGCATCTAGCACTATGTCGTAGTCGTTTTTCTTGATGGTTTGATTGGTCCAAACCTCCTTATAGCTGCCACCCAGTGTGAAATTAAAATGTTTGGCTATTTTGAAGTTGGTATTGATGGGTATGTTGTGCTGCATCCCTGATTTAGCACCATAAAATAAACCCTTTTCAGAAACGAGTTCATCTGTTGTGTTGATTCGATTGTCACCTCTCATACTGTATTGGAAGTTGATGTTTTGAACAATCCCTTTTTTGATGCCGTTGCGCTTGGCAAACGGGTAAATACGTTCCATATTTGCTGTTAATGAAGGTAAGGTCATGTTCACGGTCTTCGATCGTGTGTTCTGGCTATGTGTGGCTGATACTGATAGGTTTACAGAAGGGTATTTGGGAAACGTCCTGGTATATGAAACCGAGGAGTTCAGCGTATTGTTTAAAAAATTGGTTGTGTTGATTTGATTTAACGACTCCCTAAAGTAGTTGCTTGTTCCCAAATTTACCGATGCAGAAAACCTGCTGTTCGGATTGGATTTACTGTCTTTGCTGTGCGACCACCTTAGATTGAATATGGTAGACTTGCCATAGTTTGGAAGTCCGCGCTCACCATTGATTAAACTTTCATACCTAAAGCTAAAATTTCCTCTATAACGATAACGTTTGTTGTAATTGCTTTCTACTCGAAAACCATAACTACCATTAGTGTAGTAATCTCCAAGCGTCGCCACATCAAGGTTGTCGTTGACCACAAAGTAATATCCGCCATTTTGGAGGAAATAACCTCTGTTGAAGTTTTCGCCTATGGTTGGGAATAAAAATCCTGTAGCACGATTTTCTGTCATGGGGAAGTATGCAAAGGGCAAGAACAAAGGAGTAGGCACATCAGCAATGTACAGGTTGCTTAAACCTGATATCATTTTACGTTTGGGAACAAACTTTGCTGTTCTAACACGAATATAATATTCTGGATCATCTACATCTTTCGAGGTTGTTATCTTGGCGTTTCGCAGGTAATAAACCGAATCGTTTTGCTTTTTGGTTGTAGTCGCTTTGACATTCATGCCTTGCTGCTCACTTCTAGAATTCCATATAATAGCTTTCTTGGTCTCAATGTTAAAACGAAGAGAGTCTGGAAATACTTCATCACCACCTTGCTTAAAGGCTGGCGGCTGTACAAAATTACCCAACGAGTCTTTAATGCGTCCTGCAGAAACTATATTGGTTGTTAAATCCACCTCGATAATACCAGATTTCAACTCAACATCTTGGTAGTATAATTCTGCACCGTCATACATATACAGCTTGTTTTCCTTGCGGTTGAGAATCGTATAACCATCAGCATGTCTTTTGATTTTATCTAGTAGTACGGGTTCTTTTACCACTACACTATCTTGTACTATACTGTCTTCAACTGCTTCGTCAATAGGAGTTTCTTGCGCAAAAGCAAGGCTACTAAACAAAAACATAAGACAGCAAATATGCCATTTATGCGAGGTGCCAGAATAATGTATTACTTTTGACAAAGACATCAGATTGAATGCTCCAAAAATACACATATTTTATCCAGAATGCGTTTCATTAAAATTGCTTTATTTTTTGTTGCTACTGTTTTAAACTTTCATAGCAATTTGTATGCCCAAAATGATAAGCCTTTTACAGTAGTGATTGACGCAGGTCATGGCGGTAAAGACCCAGGAAATAGAGGTAATAAATACTACGAAAAAAAAATAGTGCTCAATGTTGCGCTAAAAACGGGTGCCATACTTGAAAAAGAAAAAGGGGTTAAGGTTGTTTACACTAGGAAATCAGATAAATATATTACACTAAATGGCAGGGCCAACATTGCCAACAAAGCCAAGGCCGATTTGTTTGTTTCCATTCACTGTGACGCACATAATTCCAATGCCTATGGCGCAGGTACTTTTGTTTTGGGACTACACCGTAACCAAGATAACTTCCGCATATCTCAAAAAGAAAATGCCGTAATATTTTTGGAAGATAATTACGAACAAGAATACGACGGTTTTGATCCCAATAACCCCGAGTCGGTGATTAGCTTGGTGTTGATGCAAGAAGATTATCTCAACCAAAGTATTGAAGCGGCAAACTATATTCAGCAGAGTTTTGTTAAAAACCTAAAACGAAAAAACAGGACCGTTAAGCAAGCTGGTTTTTTGGTGCTACGCAACACCTACATGCCTAGTGTGTTAGTTGAAACAGGCTTTCTGACCAATTCAAGAGAGGGCGCATATCTAAACTCTAAGCGCGGACAAACCGAGATGAGTAGGGCTATTGCCAAAGCAATTATGAAGTATAAATCTTCTTTAGACGGCACCTTATTCACAGGCCTTGTTATGGATACGTTGCCAGTTGAAACTACCAGCAGCGCAACAACAAGCAGCAGTGCAGCAGCTACTACCTTCCGCATTCAGATTGCTGCCAGCACTAAAAAGATGGCACTAAAACCGTATAATTTCAAGGGATTATCAGAAATATCACGCATCAAAACGGGTAGTCTTTACAGGTATTACTATGGCTCATTTTCTTCATACAAATTGGCTAAAAGAGCAGTATCAAAACTTGCTAAAAAGGGCTATAAGGGAGCATATATAAAGGCATTTGAAAGTAACAAAGAAGTGTCAATAACTCATGAAATGAAATCTAAATAAGCCTGTTGAGCTGCACAAATATTGTGTATTTTTGAAAAAACACTTCGATTTTGAAATTTTCTAATGAAATAAAAACAGCCTTGCTCTTCATTTTTGGGATAAGCTTATTTTTTATTGGGTTTAGCTATCTCAAATCCAACGATGTTTTTGTTTCTGACCGATTGTTTTACGGGGTTTATGACAATACTGAGGGATTGCTAAACGGAACACCTGTTACGATTAATGGTTATGAAGTAGGCTCCGTTGAGAATAGTGAGTTGATGTTTCCTAGCGGTAAAATTTTCGTCACTTTTAGGGTAGAAAACGATTTCTCTTTTTCCAAAAACAGCATTGCACAAATTTATGAGTCTGGTTTGATAGGGGGTAAGGCCCTAGCCATTATACCCGCCTTTGACAAAGCCGCTGATGCGGAATATGGTGACACGCTTCAGACTGCTGTAGCCCCTGGGCTTACAGATTTGGTGAACGAGAAATTATCACCATTACAAGAAAAAATTGAGAGCATGATTGTTCACGCAGATTCTGTATTGATTTCATTTAAAAATGTCATGGACGTTGAACGTCAAGAGGCTTTGCGTCAATCCATTGACCAGTTTAATGAAACCACTTCCGCACTAACCACCTTAACAAATGCACTTAGTAGCTCTGTCAACGATACTGACGGTGCCCTTAACAATACGTTTGATGCACTCGCACGTGCTTCGAAAAACGCTGCTGCCATAACTGATTCTTTACAACAAGCACCATTGGCTGCTACCATACGCATGCTTGAGCATTCTGCGATTAATCTATCAGACATTACAAACAAGGTAAGTGCAGGCGAAGGAACCCTAGGGAAACTCGTTCAAAGCGATTCGCTAGTAAACGCACTAAACGAAACCAACGTACAAG
>QXZR01000007.1:2259-28364 GCA_009886265.1 Flavobacteriaceae bacterium | reverse complement strand
GTGCACCTAAGCTTAAATCCATACCAAAGGCTTGTGCTATAAATACAGCGGCAACGGCTTGATACAGACTAGTACCATCCATATTGATGGTTGCCCCTATGGGCAGCACAAAACTACTCACATCTTCTTCAACGCCCAAGTGTTCGTGCACACGCTCCATGGTAACGGGAAGTGTGGCAGCTGACGAAGAGGTGGAAAACGCCAACAACTGTGCTGGAGAAATACCCTTAAGAAAAAAACCGATTTTCTTTCCTGTAATAAGGCGAACTAAAATCAAGTAAAACAATATCATACAAAGCAAGCCCAACAATACCGTTATGGTGTATAAGCCTAGGGCTTTAAACAAATCGGTTGATGGTGCTTCAGCAACCAAGGCTGCAAGTAGCGCAAATACGCCATAAGGTGCAGCAATCATGATTAGGTCAATAAGCTTGAGAATGACCTCATTAAGTGCATCAAAAAAATCTTTTACGGCTTGAGATTTCTTTTGCGGAATAAGCACAATGCCTATTCCAAAAAATATGGCAAAGAAAATCACCTGTAGCATATTGCCGTTGTCTTGCATGGCAGCAAAAATATTGGAGGGCACCATGTCTACTAGCGCTTGTAATGGACCTGCTTCCTTTTGTGCGGCTGCCACAGATTGTTTGGCAGCTGCATCTGAGGCATAAGCTGAAAGTAGCTCCGTTCGTGTTTCGTCGGATATGGTATTTCCAGGTTTGATTAGATTCACAATACTCAAACCAATGGTAACAGCAGTAAGCGTTGTCAATAAGTAAAGACCTATAGTGCGACTACCCATGGTAGAGAGCTGTGTAATGTCTTTGAGATCAGAAACCCCTTTGATTAACGAGGCTAATATCAAGGGAACGGCAATGAGTTTCAGGACATTAATAAATATAGTTCCGAATGGTTTGATCCAATCTACCACCAAAGCCTTACCCCATTCAAATTGACTAAATATTAAACCAAATAGAACGCCAAAAAGCATTCCGAGTAGAATTTTCCAATGTAGGGGCAATTTTTTCATGTGTTAGATTTTAGCATTGTTGTTACGAAGACTGAAATCAGCCAAAACCAAAGCAGCCATGGCTTCGACTATAGGCACGGCGCGTGGCACCACACAAGGGTCATGTCTCCCCTTACCTTCCATAACAACTTTTTCTCCTTTTTTGTCAATGGTTTCTTGATTCTGCATAATGGTCGCAACAGGTTTAAAAGCAACATTAAAATAAATGTCCATTCCGTTGCTGATACCACCTTGCACACCACCAGAATAGTTGGTTTTGGTAGTACCGTCTTCGTTGTATAAATCGTTATGAGCGCTTCCCTTTCTTGAGGCACCAGCAAAGCCACTTCCATATTCAAATCCTTTAACGGCATTGATAGAAAGCATGGCCTGTCCAAGGGCTGCGTGTAGCTTGTCAAAAACAGGTTCTCCCAAACCAATGGGAACATTTTTAATAACACAAGTTACCACACCACCAACGGTATCCCCTTCTTTGCGAATTTGCTTTATATAGGTTTCCATTTGGGCAGCCATCGCTGGGTCTGGACAACGCACAGGATTACTTTCTATGGTAGAAAAATCGATTGTATTTTGTGGGTTTTCAAGAGACAACTCTCCTACCGCTGAAACAAAAGCACGAATGCTTACGGGTGCAATAAATTGCTTGGCTATACTACCTGCTACCACACGGGCCGCGGTTTCACGTGCCGAACTTCTTCCACCACCTCGATAATCGCGGATGCCGTATTTCTTGTCGTAAACATAGTCGGCGTGTGATGGACGGTAACTGTCTTTTATGTGGCTGTAATCTTTTGATTTTTGATTGGTATTCACAATAGTAAAACCAATGGGTGTTCCAGTAGACACGCCCTCAAACACACCTGAATGAATGGCAACCGTGTCGGGTTCCTTTCGCTGTGTTACGATAGCCGATTGTCCGGGTCTACGTCTATTAAGGTCTTCTTGAATTGCCGCAACATCAATTGCTACTCCTGCTGGACAGCCGTCAATAACACCACCAAGGGCTACACCATGCGACTCGCCATAGGTTGTAAGGCTAAATATTTTTCCAAAAGTATTTCCTGCCATTTAAATATTTTTTTCAAAAGTACGAATATATACAGTCAACGTAAAACGACGATTGAGAATTGTATTTGAATACGCGTACAGGGTTAAAGTAAATAGTCAATTCAAATTCCTTTTTCATAAATTTGCTGAAATATTTTTTATAATGCGAACTCTTTTCTTAGTAAATCTAATTGTACTTTTTGTTTCATGTCAATCATCTTCTGGTGATTACACCATCAACATTTCTGCTGACGTTGAAGATGACCACCAAATATTTCTTGTCAACTTTGATGATGACAACAAACCAAATGTTATCGACACACTCTTCGTAAAGGAAGGTCTAACTTCTTATAGTGGTGTTTCTAAATTACCAGATTATCAATCGTTATGGGTAAATGGCGTTAGGGGATCAGTACCCATTTTTGTTGAGCAAGGAGAAATCACGGTTGAGATATACAAAGACAGCATTCAAGCTTCGAAAGTGAGCGGAACAAAAACTAACGTAGCCTTTAAACGTTACATTGATGAAATCAATCCACTATTTAAGTCTTTTTATGAAATTCAAAACGATATGCGAAATGCGATGGCATCGCGTGACAGCTTGGGATACAAAGATTTGGAGGAGCAATTAAAAGATATGGAAACCAAGTTTAACAACTTCCAAATAGATTACACCAAATCCAATCCTGACTCGTATGTATCAGCAATGGTTTTGATACAATTGGTCATGAACAAAGCCATTGAAAATGAAGAGGCTTATGAGATTTATAACGGCTTTAGTAAAACCATCAAGAAAACAAAATCTGCTGTAAAGATTAAGCAGTTGGTGGCGCCAAAAGAAACGGAAGAAGCAACTGAAGATGGCGAAGTTAATGTTGGTGATAAAGCACCTGATTTTGCTGCGCCTGACCCCAATGATGTTGCCGTTACACTAAACACAACTCTTGGGAAATTGACCATTTTAGATTTTTGGGCATCTTGGTGTGGTCCATGTCGCGTTGACAGCCCTAACCTAGTCAAGGTTCATAACGCCTATAAAGACAATGGCCTTGCCATAGTTGGCATTTCTTTAGACAAGAATAAGGAGTCTTGGAAAAAAGCCATTGATAATGATAAGCTTGATTGGACACATGTATCGCACCTAAAGCGTTGGGATGACCCTATTGCAGCTGCCTATGGTGTAAACTCCATACCCCAATTATTTCTGCTGGATGAAAACGGAACTGTTATTGCCAAAGAACGACATGCAGAAGATTTCATTCCTATCCTTGAGCAAATACTGCTTTAAGCATATACACATATTTTAGGCGCAATGAAGCGACTCACTTTTATTTTTACAGTTCCTTTTTTGCTGCTTATTTCATGGTTACCATTTTGGATGTTATATGCGTATGCTAACGTGCTATACTATTTACTTTATCATGTAGCGGGCTATCGAAAAAAAGTGGTTCGTAAGAATATTAAACTCTCAGGTTTAGCCAAAACAAAAAAAGAAGCGTTGGTCATTGAACGCAAGTTCTACCGGTATTTATGCGATCTGTTTTTAGAAATGATTAAAGTAAGGGGCATGTCAAAAAAGACCATGATGCGCCGTTTCACTATTAGCAATCCAGCACTTTTAAAAAGTTACGCCAAAGAGGGTAAATCTGTTTTTGTGATGACAGGGCATTATGGGAATTTTGAATGGCTATTATCCTTGGGACATCACACCCCACACACCACACACGGTATTTATGCCCCATTGCAAAACCACTATTTTGATCGTTATTTAAAAAAGGTTCGCTCCATACACGGGTCTTATCTAATATCACGAAAAAAGTTTGGGGAGCAATTTACATCCATGCAGCACAAAAAAGAACTAGCGGTCATTGGGTTTGCAGCAGATCAATCGCCTCAAAACAATAAAAAGAATTACTTCCGTAGCTTTTTTGGCCATGAAGTCCCTGTGTTTACAGGAGCAGAACGCCTGGGCAAAAGGTTTGATGTACCTGTGGTAATGGCAAAAGTCAGAAGAGTTAAAAGAGGCTACTATGAAACAACGTTTAACGTATTAGCTGAAAGTCCCAATACCCTACCCGATTACACCATTACAGATATGTTCTACGAACAATTGGAAGCACTAATAAAAGAAGATCCATCCCTTTACTTTTGGACACATAACCGCTTTAAGCTGATGCGACAAAAGCAGCAATAGCCGCTTCTATTTTATTGATTTTATCGGCCATTTTATCTTGTGTTTTTGCCTCGCCATACAAACGAATAATAGGTTCGGTATTGGATTTGCGCAAGTGAATCCACGAATCGTCAAAGTCGATTTTAACACCGTCTATGGTTGTTACGCGCTCATCGGCAAAAGCAGTAGCAACAGCAGCCAATAAAGCATCTGCATCCCAAGAAGGTGAAAGTTCAATTTTCTTTTTGTCCATCACGTATGATGCATAGCGTTCTTTTAATGTAGATACACTGATTTTTTCCTTTGCCAAGTGTGATAAGAAGAGGGCAATACCAACAAGTGCATCACGCCCATAGTGCAATGCAGGAAGAATGACACCGCCATTTCCTTCACCCCCAATAACAGCATTGACTTCTTTCATCTTTGCAACAACGTGTACCTCGCCTACTGCACTGGCGTGATAGTCCACGCCGTAATCGTTGGCCAAATCAGCTAGCGCTCTTGAAGAAGATAAATTAGAAACAAGAGTGCCCTTTTCAGTTTGCAGCACATAATCGGCACAGGCAACAAGGGTATATTCTTCACCAAATAATAGCCCGTTTTCATCCATAAAAACCAAGCGGTCAACATCTGGGTCTACGGCTATGCCCAAATCTGCATGTTGTTCAGTTACAGCATCTGACAAATCAACAAGGTGTTCTTTTAGCGGCTCTGGATTATGTGGAAATTCGCCATTTGGCGTACAATGAATTTTATGCACCTTTACGCCTAGCTGTTCAAGTAACATAGGAACCGCAACACCCCCAGATGAATTCACACCATCGACAATCGCACTAAACCTTGCTGCTTTAATGGCAGCAACATTTACCTGTGGAAGGCTAAGAATCGCATCCATATGCGCCGTAAGTGCATCTGTAACTACACTGATTTTACCCAACTCATCTACTCCAACAAATTCAAAGGACTGATCATTTACATATTGCATCAGTTCAGAACCGTCTTCAGCGCTAATAAATTCGCCTTTGTTGTTTAATAATTTTAACGCATTCCATTGCTTGGGATTGTGACTGGCTGTAATGATAATACCGCCTTGTGCTTGTTTGCGAACAACTTCCATTTCAACGGTAGGTGTTGTGGAAAGCCCCACATCAATCACATCAATTCCCAGACTAACGAGGGTCTGCTGCACAAGCGCTTGAACCATTGGGCCTGATATGCGCGCATCACGGCCTACAACTACAGTAGCCAACTGATGCTTGGTTTTAATCCAACTGCCGTAAGCTGCTGCAAAAGCAACCACATCAACAGGTGTAAGATTTTGATTGATTTCTCCACCAATAGTGCCACGAATACCCGAAACAGACGCAATTAAAGTCATACTTTTGTTTTGTCAAATATAAGCATACAGACGCACATGAATTACTTAGCGCACTTGGCCTTATCTTATCCATCAACTGGCTTGGTAGTGGGTAATTTTATTGGAGACCATGTACGCAATAAAGACTTGGCTCAATTCACAAAAGAAGTGCAATTGGGCATTGATATGCATCGCAGCATCGACAGCTTTACAGATACACATGCAGCCTCGATAGCCATCAGAGAAAAACTTTTTAAGGACTACCGACACATAAGCAGGATACTGGTTGATATATATTACGATCACTTCTTAGCACTCTATTTTGAAAGATTTCACCATCAATCTTTGATAACATTTAACGATGATATAACGGCTTTACTGCAAAAGCACATGGACATAATGCCGCCATCCGCACAAGGATATCTGAGGGGCATGCAAGCCCAAAACTGGATGCTGGAATACAACAGCACATTAGGTATTGATGTTATTTTAAATAAAATGGCAAATCGGTCAGGCTTACAACCCTTACAAACAGGTGCTAACACACTTGAACGCCACTATGATTTTTTTAAGACGCAATTTTTAAAATTCTACCCCGAACTCATGGGCCATTGCGATTCATTTAAAAAAGAACCACTTCACTAAAAAACTTGACTAAAATCAATTATATTCGAAGCTTGGCTTGGCTATGAAAGATGCAATAATTGTAAAAGGAACGCGAGTGCACAACTTGCAAGATATTGACGTGGAAATTCCACGCAATGAGCTTGTTGTCATTACCGGTCTATCGGGCAGCGGTAAATCTTCACTTGCATTTGACACCGTTTATGCCGAGGGGCAACGTCGCTATATCGAAACCTTCTCTGCCTATGCACGACAGTTTTTGGGCGCACTAGAACGTCCCGACGTTGATAAAATTGATGGGCTATCTCCAGTCATTGCTATCGAACAAAAAACTACGGGTAAAAGTCCGAGGTCTACTGTGGGTACCATTACAGAAGTGTATGATTTCCTGCGACTACTGTATGCGCGTGCCGCTGATGCGTATAGTTTTCAGACCAACGAGAAAATGGTGCAATACACCGACACCGAAATTCAAGCAGCTATAGCCTCGTCCTATAAAGACAAAAAAATTGCCATACTCGCTCCTGTCGTACAATCAAGAAAGGGACACTACCGCGAACTCTTTGCCTCTATTTTTAAGCAAGGATTTACTAGAGTACGAACAGATGGAACTTTTGTGGAATTGGTGCCAAATTTCAAACTCGACAGGTATAAAAACCACGACATTGAAATTGTTATTGATAGGCTTCAAGTCAAAACGTCAAAAACAGACAGCAAACGTCTTGCAGAAAGCATAGAAACCGCCATGTATCACGGCAATGATATGTTAATGATATATGATTACGAAACAGAAAACACACGCTTTTACAGCCGTAAATTAATGTGCCCGAGCAGTGGTATATCATATGCTGCTCCAGAACCCAATACTTTTTCATTTAACTCTCCAAAAGGCATGTGTCCTTCTTGCAACGGTTTGGGCGTGGTACACAAGGTCAATTATAAAAAAATCATTCCCGACACATCAATCTCTATCAAAGCGGGTGGTATTGCCCCTATAGGAGAAGAAAAAAGTAACTGGACGTTTAAACAAATGAACAGCATCGCTCAGCGCTATAAATTTTCACTTACAGCTGCGATAAAAGACATCCCTAAGGATGGCATGGAGGTGATACTAAACGGAGGAAACGAACGCTTTTCTGTGGCTTCTAAGTCGTTGGGTATCACTAGAGATTACAGCATCGATTACGATGGTGTTATTCCGTTTTTGGAGCATCAGTACAAAGAAGCACATACATCTGCACTTAAACGTTGGGCAAAGGGTTTTATGGACGAAATCAAATGTCCTAGCTGCGCAGGTTCAAGGCTAAGAAAAGAAGCACTATTCTTTAAGGTTGGCGATAAAGGCATCGCAGATTTGACCGAAATGGACATTGCCCAATTACACACTTGGGTGCAAGGCATTCGTTCATCATTATCCGAAAAGCAACTTATTATTGCGCATGAAGTGCTGATTGAAATAGAAAAGCGATTGCAGTTTTTGTTGGATGTTGGGCTAGAATACCTGTCGTTAAACCGAAGTGCTAAAACACTTTCGGGTGGCGAAGCACAACGCATTCGTTTGGCAACACAAATTGGCGCACAATTGGTTGGGGTGCTCTATATTTTAGACGAACCCAGTATTGGTCTGCACCAACGCGACAACGAAAAACTCATTGAATCACTGATGCAATTACGTGATATTGGCAACTCGGTGATTGTAGTAGAGCACGACAAAGACATCATGCTCAAAGCAGATTATTTGATTGACATGGGGCCTGGCGCTGGACGTCACGGCGGAAAGGTTGTGGCAGCCGATCATCCGAAGCATATGCAGCAAATGGATACAGATACGGCAGCCTATTTGACAGGTAAAAAACAAATTGAAGTACCAGAAAAAAGACGTCGTGGAAACGGAAAAAAACTACGATTAAAAGGCTGCACGGGCAACAACCTAAAGCATGTAGATCTCAGCATTCCACTTGGCAGCATGATAGGGGTTACGGGTGTATCGGGTAGCGGAAAATCCACGCTGATAAACGAAACCCTCTACCCTATTCTAAACCAACATTTCTTTAAAGCTGTAAAAAAGCCACTCCCCTATGAATCAATCAAGGGTTTGGAGCATATTGACAAAGTAATTGACATCAACCAATCTCCGATTGGTCGTACACCACGGTCTAATCCAGTAACTTATACAGGCGTGTTTGGAGAAATTCGTCAGCTTTTTACAAAAACACCGGAAGCCATGATTCGCGGCTATAAGCCTGGCAGGTTTAGTTTTAATGTAAAAGGCGGACGCTGTGAGACCTGTCAAGGTGCAGGAGTAAAAACCATTGAAATGAACTTTTTGCCGGACGTATATGTGCATTGTGACGCATGTTATGGCAAGAGATTCAATAGAGAAACACTTGAAATCAAGTATCGAAATAAAAATATTAGCGACGTTTTAGAGATGACGATCAACGATGCGTGTCGCTTTTTTGAACCATATCCCAAAATTTATCGTAAATTAAAAACCATTCAAGACGTTGGATTGGGGTACATTACACTTGGACAACAATCTACAACGCTCTCAGGTGGCGAAGCCCAACGCATTAAGTTGGCGACTGAATTATCCAAAAAAGATACGGGGCAAACCCTGTATATTTTGGATGAGCCCACCACGGGGTTACACTTTGAAGACATTCGGGTACTGATGAACGTACTTAACCGACTGGTCGACAAGGGAAACACCATGATTATCATCGAACACAACATGGATGTAATCAAGCAGATGGATCATATCATTGATATAGGTCCTGAAGGCGGCGCAAAAGGCGGCACCATCTGTTGTACGGGAACACCTGAGGAAATCGTTAAAAATAAGTCTAATCACACTGCCCGTTTTTTACGGCAGGAACTAAAAACATAAAATTATGGCAAATGCATGGACAGAAATGAAATCGAGCAACTCATGGTTAACCTTTAAAATCATGGGGGAATTCGTATCGGGTTTTGAGCAAATGGGGATGATAAAGCCCTGTGTATCCATATTTGGATCGGCACGTACAAAACCAACCGACAGATATTACAAAGAAACCGTTGAAATAGCAGAAAAAATAGTAAAGCAAGGCTTTGGCGTCATCACAGGTGGCGGACCAGGCCTTATGGAAGCTGCTAACAAAGGGGCGCAACAAGGAGATGGCACTTCGGTTGGGCTTGTTATTGAATTGCCATTTGAGCAAGAAATCAATCCCTATATTGACAAAGACAAACACATTAATTTTGACTACTTTTTTGTACGCAAGGTGATGTTTATGAAATATGCACAAGCATTTGTGGTGATGCCCGGTGGCTTCGGCACATTAGATGAACTCTTTGAAGCACTAACATTAATTCAAACAGAAAAAATTAAAAAATTCCCCATCGTATTGTTTGGATCAGATTTCTGGTCAGGCCTAATTGATTGGATTAAAAAAACACTACTAGAGGAATACCACAACGTAAGTCCAGAGGACTTGGATTTAATTAAAATAGTTGATGACGTTGATGAAGCAGTAAAACACGTATCTCAATTCCACACCAAGCGGAAATTCACCCCTAACTTCTAAGCATTGCGCCACCTATACGGTTTCTTATTGTTGCTACACGCCTTTGGATATGCCCAAAACGCCTATGACATTCGTGTCAAATGGAATGATGCAACAGCACCCCTATCCATTACCCAAAACATACGGTGGACAAACGATAGTAATGTGCCTGTAAGCACCATTTACCTCTTAGATTGGAACCATGCCTATTCTTCTGCACGCAGTCAGCTAGGTTACTTTTTGGCAAATGAGTTTGATTATAAACTGATACGTGCCAGCAAGAAAAACCAAGGATATACCGATATTCAAGAAATTCACAGCAATGGGCAACAGCACAAATGGGAAAGAACGCCAGAAAAACGAGAGGCCGTCAAAATAAACTTTACTGAAGCCATTGCGCCAAATACTGCTGTTGACTTTACGGTGGTGTATACGGTCAAACTCCCCAATGCGACTAAATTTAAATACGGCATATCAAAGGATCAGTTGTTTACTTACCACTGGCATTTGGTTTTGGCTACAGTAAATAGCGATGGCAGTTGGTCTCCAAACACCAATTTTGGTTTTGGAAAACCCAACAGCCCTGCTGCAAAAGTGCGCTATCAATTTGAAACAAATCAAGATTTCGATTTACTGCTACCAGCCCAAAACACGACCGAGCTTTCTCCGCTGCTTTTAACCAAGCGTAATGCATTTCAAAAAATATCCTTTGGCAATGCAACCTTACTAACAAATATGATTCCTAACGAAGAAACAATCGGTTTGGCATCACATTTAAATAATATTGAAACTTTTATAAGTCGCAACTTTGAGGATGTTGATGCGCAAACAATCTGGGCTTTTGAAGAAGACTACAAGGCTTATTCCTTGTTAGCGCTGGAATCACTTCCTTCATTTTTAAAGGCTTTTGACAAAGCGCAAGTAGTAGAGTTAAAATTACTTAAAAGCCTATTGCATTGGCATGTATCCCAAAAATACGGTCAGACAGAAAAACAATCGGACTGGCTTATGGACGGTTTGCCTAATTTTTTGTGGAATCAATATGTGCAAGAGCAATATCCAAACCTACCCATGACGGGGTCTTTAAAAGAGTTGCCGTTTGTAAAAAACTATCACTTTGTTCAAGCGCCCTACCATCGTAGCTGGGAACTATCAGCCAACGTGTCTGCCAACAAAAACAGGGGGCAAGCGCTAACCACTCCTAAAAACAGACTGACCCGTTACAACCGAAGGATTGCAAACCCCAGTCGTGCCGCTTTGGCGCTAATGTATTTGGACCATTACATTGGTGGTGACATCCTTACCAATACAGTTAAATCCATTCCCAAGGATTCGCTGTCAAATGCTGTTTTAAAAAATGAATTAACTCAAAAAACCGATAAACCGTTAGATTGGTTTTTTGACCATTACATCCATTTGGATAATAACGTCGACTTAAAACTTCAAGGTAAAAAAGTGGACTCCGAAATTTCGCGGATTCAAATCAACAGCACCCAATCAAAAGTTGCGATTCCTATTAAAAAAATCTTGACTAACGGTGCGCAGCAAACAGATTGGATATTAAGCAAAGATTTGCCCTATGAACAAGACTATAAAAACGCTGAGGTGTCAACGCTGACCATAAATGAAAACCACTACATCCCAGAGCGCCAATTAAACAACAACACCTACCAACTTGGCAACCGCCTGTTTCGCAACAACTTGAAATTACGGTTCTTACAAGATATCGCAGAGAGCGGCACCGCATTATTGCTATACAAACCGGAGTTTGCCTATAACTATTACGATGGACTGCTGGGTGGTATTTCAATAGCTAACAGTAGCATATTAGCCAACAAATATCGATTTAAATTTAGCCCGCAGTATGGTGTCAAAAGACAACAAATAAGTGGACTTGGTTTTGTAGTAGCAGATTTTTACAAAGAAAACAGCAGCCATTATTTAACTCGAATTAACCTATTTGGTTCGTCATATCACTATGCGCCTCAATTGCGCTATACGGTCTTTACGCCATCTTTAATTTTCTATTACCGCCCAAAGGGAATTCAAAACAAACAACGCTCATCTTTACAAATACGACACGTGTCGGTACGCTTAGATGATTTGCCAGAAGAAGATGAACGTAGGGGTTATGGCGTAAGTTTGGCCAGTTTTCAATCCCGAAAAGGCACGGCATTGGATAACTTCTCTTACAAGGTTGAAGCACAAATGTCCAGTAATTTTAAAAAGTTGAGTCTTAATTCTGAATACATTACCTATTACGCACCCAACAGAAGGTGGACCATGCGGATATTTGCCGGAACTTTCCTGTCCAATAACGCAAACGACAATTATTATGATTTTAATGTATCGCGGGTTAATGATTATTTATTTCAATATGACCTCTATGGGCGTTCAGAAGCCGAAGGTTTTTTCAGTCAGCAATACATTAAAGCGGAAGGGGCATTACGCACTACAGGCAGACTTACAAGCGCAAACCAGTGGCTGATGACGGCACAATCGGCGACGACCATCTGGCGATGGGTTGAAGGATATGCAGAAATCGGATGGATAAAAAGCAGCTATCAGAACGCTGAAACCCATTGGGGCACGGGCATTACCTTTAACCTGGTTCCAGACTTTTTTGAAGTGCATTTTCCCATCTACAATTCAAACGGTGCTGTGTTTACAAACAACGCCTATCCCAAAAACATACGTTTTCAATTGTCCCTGCGACCCGCATCACTAGCTAAGCTGTTTTCAAGAAGTTGGTTCTAGCAGATTAACCCTACTCCTATTTTTCGTAAATTTGCAAAACTTTATGAAAACAGTCAATCTCGCTTCATCCAAAGGTACCTTCAACGATTTTAAGTCGGACGTACTCAACGACTACTACATTGCGGCACTCAGTCGACAGGTAAGTATCTTGGGCAGAAAAGAAGTGCTTTCTGGTAAAGGGAAGTTTGGGATTTTTGGCGACGGTAAAGAACTCGCACAAATAGCCATGGCAAAGGTCTTTAAAAACGGAGACCACAGATCGGGGTATTACCGCGATCAGACCTTTATGATGTCTATTGGGGGATTAAAACCCAAACACATATTTGCAAGTGTTTATGGCCATGCCGACCACATTGCAGAACCCATGTCTTCTGGAAGACAAATGGTGGGGCACTTTAATACAGACACCCTCGACAACGAAGGTAATCTACTGCCATTGGTGGAAAGAAAAAACGCTTTTGCAGACGTTTCGTGTACGGCTGCACAAATGCCACGACTGTTGGGCTTGGCACATGCCTCCAAATTGTTCCGCAAGGTTGCGTCCATGAAAGATGAAAAGCTTTCTGACCAAGGGAATGAAGTCGCTTGGGGTACCATTGGAAATGCCAGTACAAGCGAAGGTTTATTCTTTGAAACCCTTAATGCCGCTGGTGTATTGCAAGTACCCATGGTCATTAGTGTTTGGGACGACGGCTATGGCATTTCGGTTGACAACGCATTTCAAACCGTTAAAGAAAGTATTTCAGAAGCCATGCGCGGCATGCAACGCACAGACGACAAAGCTGGTATTGAAATCATTGAAGTGGAAGGCTGGAACTATCCGGCCCTAATTGAAGCCTATACCCGTGCCAGTGAATTGGCACGAAGTGCGCACGTTCCCGTGTTGATACACGTACAAGAACTCACCCAACCCCTCGGACACTCTACGTCTGGGTCGCACGAGCGCTACAAATCTGACGCGCGCTTGCAATGGGAAAAAGAATATGACTGTAACCTAACATTCAAAAACTGGATATTAGAAAAGAAAATGGCAACCAAGGATGAACTTGCTGCCATCGAAGAAAAGGCAACAACAGCCGCCAAAGAAGCCAAAACAGCCGCTTGGAAGGCCTATTTAGCCCCTATCGATGAAGAACGGCAAGAAGCCCAGCAATTGGCACAAGCACTTATTGCAAACGCACAAGACCCTGAGGCACTAGCATCACTAGCCGTTGTACTCTCCAAGAAAAATGTGCCTTACCGCAAACCCATCTATGCAGCTGTTCGTGAGCTCCTGTGGCAAACACGTAGCAATCCTACGCCCAGCAGAAAGGCATTGCAAGCATGGTGGCACGGAAAACAACAAAACACACAAACCCTGTACAGCGATAAGCTTTACAACGAATACGACAACTCCGCTTTGAATGTTCCAAGCATTCCTGCCAAGTACAGCGCAGACACAAGCCTTGTTGATGGTCGTGTGGTGTTACGAGACAATTTTAAATCCCTCTTAGAACAACACCCCAAACTCTTGGTTTTTGGTGAAGACAGTGGAAAGATTGGCGATGTTAATCAAGGTTTAGAAGGGCTTCAAGCAATCTATGGAGAAGAGCGTGTTGCAGACCGTGGCATTCGTGAGGCTACCATCATTGGCGAGGGCATTGGCATGGCATTCCGTGGACTACGACCCATTGCTGAAATACAATATTTAGACTATGTGCTCTATGCACTGCAACTCATGAGCGATGATTTGGCAACGCTCCACTACCGCACGCGTGGCAAACAACGTGCACCGCTGATTATCCGCACAAGAGGACACCGCTTAGAAGGCATCTGGCATTCGGGCTCCCCCATGGGTGGATTGGTAAGTTTGCTTCGTGGTATGTTTGTATTGGTACCACGTAACCTTACACAGGCGAGTGGTATGTACAACACCCTGCTACAAGGACAAGATCCAGCACTAGTGATTGAACCGCTTAACGGCTACCGCCTAAAAGAAAAACAACCTGAAAACCTAGGTAATTTTACCGTTCCCCTTGGGATTGCAGAACAACTACGCACAGGTAACGATATGACACTTGTTTCCTATGGGTCCACGCTTAGACTTGTTGAAGAAGCTGCTGAAACCTTGGCACAAATGGGCATCACTACAGATGTGATAGATGTGCAATCGCTAATCCCGTTTGATAGCACCAATATCATTGGCGCAAGTGTAGAAAAAACAAACCGACTGCTGATCATAGATGAAGATGTTCCCGGTGGTGGAACGGCTTATATCCTAAGTCAGTTATTAGAAAAACAAGATGTTTATCCGCATTTGGACAGTCAACCAAGCTTACTGACTGCCAAAGACCACCGCCCGGCTTATGGTACCGATGGGGATTACTTCTCAAAACCGTCAAAAGAAGATATCGTAGAAGCCGCCTATGCCATCATGCACGAGGCAAAACCGAATCAGTTTCCTCCGCTTTAGAAGAGTTAATGGTTAATAGGCAATAGTGAATAGGCAGTAGTGAATAGTTATTAGTTAATAGTGAATAGTTATTAGTTATTAGTGAATAGTTATTAGGCAATATGGCTTAACAGCTCTTGCAACACTTCTCCCTCCGAAGTAGGAACCGCATCAACGCCCTTAACGGCCAAATCAGCTTTTTTAATGCTACCCAAAATGGGTACTATGGATTTTAAGGGATAACGCCTGGCGGCCTGCTCAATTTCACGCACAAAAAACGGGTGTATGCCCAAGGTTTTGGCAACCGCGTCGGGGTTTTTGGAAGGCAAACCGTGGTAGGTGAGCAATTGCATAAAATAGTTGTGTAAACTCCTAATGGTCCCCAACAACGGATGTTGCCGTGGATGACGCCCAAAAAAATGTGCAATGGTATAGGCTTTGGCCGTATGACCATTCCCTAGTGCTTTGCGCAATTCAAAGTTGTTGTATTCTTTACTGATGCCCACATGCTGCTCAACGTGGTCTGCGCTGATGGACTCCCCTGCTGCAACAACCAGACAGAGTTTGTTGATCTGATTGTAGAGCGTACCCAAATCGGCACCCACACTCTCCGCCAACACCGCAGCGGCCTTAAAATCAATCGTACGCTGTTGCTCGCGCACACGCTGCTCAATCCAAGCGGGTAGTTTGTCGTCATAGAGTTTTTTGGTTTCTACAACGGTTCCGTTCTTGGCAATGGCCTTATGGAGCTTTTTGCGCTTGTCTAATTTTTTATTTTTATAACAAATCACCAAAACCGTGGTGGTTTGCGGCTGTGCCGCATAGGCCTCCAGTTTTTCAATGCTACGGCTGAGTTCATGCGCCTCACGCACCACAACCAATTGATGATCGGCCATCATGGGAAATCGCTTGCAAACCGATACTATTTCTTCGATACTGGTGTCTTTGCCGTATAATATGGTTTGGTTAAAATCGCGCTGTTCTTCAGGCAGTACGGTATCGATGAGCAACTGACTTAATTGGTCAATAAAAAAGGGCTCATCCCCCATCAAAAAGTAGATAGGTGTAAAATTTCGATCTAAAATAGCACGCTTCGTGCTTGCGTATGCATCCAATTGAAAAATAATTTAGCACTTTTGTGGTCATGCAAGCCTTGGCATTCCCGACTTTTAGCTTCACTACCAAAAGTAGCGAAAACAAACGCTTTATATTGGATCCGATCCGAAAAAAGTTTGTGTTGCTTACGCCAGAGGAATGGGTACGCCAGCACGTCATCCAAGATTTGAGGGACAAAGGCATCAGCAAGACCCGCTTGAGCATTGAAAAACAATTTGAGGTCATGGGCCAACAAAAGCGCTTTGATGTAGTTGTGGCAGGCGCTAATGCGTCCATTGCCCTATTGGTGGAATGCAAAGCACCCGAAATACCCATCACCCAGGCAACCTTTGACCAAATTGCCCGCTACCAATTGGCACTAAACGCCACCTACCTGATGGTGACCAACGGACTGCACCACATTTATTGCCAGATTGACTATGACAAACAGGCCTATCACTTTATGCCCGACTTCCCGCTAAAAGGACTTGCCTTATGACAACAGCCATTGCCATATTGAATTACAACGGGGCAGCATTGCTGCAGCAATTTTTGCCTTCGGTATTGAAACACAGCGAAAACGCCAAAGTCTATGTGATTGACAACGGCTCAACCGATGATTCGTTGGCAGTACTTGCGGAAGCTTTTCCAGCTGTCACACCCATAGCGTTGGGCAAAAACGCAGGCTATGCCGGTGGCTACAACGAGGGATTACAACAAATAGATGCCGATGTGGTTTGTTTGTTGAATTCAGACATTAAGACAACGCCCAATTGGCTATTGCCGATTACTGCTTTTTTGGAAACCCACCCTGAGGTGGCCATGGTACAACCCAAAATTTTGGATTTGGCAAAGCCAGACCATTTTGAGTATGCCGGTGCCGCAGGCGGATATTTGGACATCATGGGGCTCCCCTACTGTCGTGGTCGTGTAGGCAGGAAATGCGAAAAAGACAGCGGACAATACGATACCAATACGCAAGTGACGTGGGCAAGCGGTGCTTGCTTGGTGGTGCGCAAATCGGTCTTTGATGCCTTGGGCGGTTTTGACGCCTCCTTTTTTATGCATTTTGAAGAAATAGATTTATGCCTACGTGCACAAGCCAAGGGCCATCAGGTTTGGGCTATTGGCAACAGCGAAGTGTATCATAAGGGTGCTGCCAGTCTGGCGCAAGACAACCCAAGAAAGCTCTACTACAACATACGCAACTCCCTGCTTACCTATACCAAAACACTGCCATTAGTGTCCTTGCTGTGGGTCTATGCACTGCGTGCTGCTTTTGACACCACCCTAGCAATGTTTTATATGGTACAACTTAAGTTTGACCACGTGCATGCCATCATGCGTGCCTACGATGCTTTTTTTGCACACTACCGCGCGGCCTACAGCCAACGCAGCTTCCTTAGAAACCCCCTCAAACGGTTTTCGGTGTTGTTGGGGTTCTAGTGCTATAACGCACATACTGTATGCCTTATACTTTTTGTATTTAGTTAAATATATACTTTATAATTACCTTATTATCAGTAGTTTAGGTTTTGATAATTAAAAATTATTTGTTAAGTTTAAGGCTCCCAAATTACAGATCATGAAAAAATTACGACGACACCAATCAACGGAAACAAAATGGGAACCTTGACCATTACACTAAAAACACCCTTATACGTGAATGCGCATAGGCTAAATCAGGTGAAAGCATACCCAAACCCGGTATTGAACGGAAAAATTAATCTTATCCATTTAGAAGGCATTGCGCTTAGCAAGCTTGTGATATACAATGCTGCGGGTTCAATAGTAAAATCGTTGTCCAAAATAACACATGACAGTACTTTAACAGTGGATATACCAGATGTGGCTACAGGAATCTATTTTATCAGGCTTACAGACACTAAAAATGAGGATATCGTTCGGAAATTTGTTGTGCGTTAAGGTAGCAAGGCTAGGTTACTGCATGGTTATGCGGCATTAAATCTACCCTAGCGCGCGTTTATAACGCGTGCCAGTAAAGTTATTGAAAACCTGACGCCTACGCCCTGTTCTTAGCTGCTTTGGTGGGTACCCGACCTTGGTTGCCCATGCCGTCCATGTCAAGGACATCCACCGCTGTTGGGGTTTCTTTTTTGGCCGCCTTGTTTTGTTTAGAAATGATACCAATCAGAAAAAAGGTATACACCACAACGATGCCCAATCCGACAAAAAACATAATGCTATTTGTCATCTTTACGTCTTTGTCTGATGGCAATGGCAAATCCCAAAATGGTAATGGGCCAAAGTCCTACGTAGATACCCTCTAGCTCGTTTCCCGTAAACCAAAGGTATACCGAGTAGACAAAGCTGAGAAAAGCCAAAATAATAGGATAATAGGTATTTAAAAACTTCATAACAGTTGTTAATTAAGCTACAATTTACTTAAAATTTAAATAGGCTGTGCGCTAACAGCGTATGGCACATAAAAAAACACCTCTAGTTTTTGCATTTATCAAGAACTGGAGGTGTTTTAAATTGCGATAAACGTAACCTACTCTGCGTCTGGAGCAACCGCCATCATAATGCCCATGGCATCGCCATAGTCACCACCGTTGATGATTAGTCCGTTGTCGTCAAAAGTCATGTAGTGATAGAACTTCGCCGCAAAGCTTTTGCCCGATGCGACACTTGTTCCGCGCCAAGTACCATAGGTACGTACACTTCCGTTGGGAAGATTGGTTTCTGGATCCACACCCGGTAAAAAGTTTTCTGGTGTGTAGGTAATACTATCCATAGCAGCATGCCATCCACCCATATAGGCAAGCACTTCTTCTTTGGTAGACATCATTTCCATGCCGTAAAACGCACCTTGATATTCTACCTCATCGGCGAACATCGCGGCTATTGATTCCATATCTTCTGCTTCAAATGTGCTGAACCATGTTTTGGCCAGTTCGACATTTGCATCAAAAGTTGGGTTTGGGTTTTGTGTACACGAAACCAAGAAAAGGGCTGTTGTAAAAATTAATAGTATGTGTTTCATTTTGCTTTGTTTAATTGAGTTACAATTTACAAAAAAATGAAAGCCAATCGAAGTAGCGAAGCAAGCTTAACAAACAGCTAACATCAAATATTGCTTAAGGAGTTAATCACAAGCCCCATCTGTCCACGTCAGTACCCCTGCAGCACCGGCAACACACGCATTGCTGTAGGTCTTTTCGTCACAACCGCAAACGGGAACATAATACATTGTGCACACGGTGTCGGGAGTTGGATCGGTAAGGCAGTCTGCGTTGATCACATTAACATCGTCATTTGTACATGTAAACGACAGCATCAATAAGGCAAAACATAGCAATAGACTTGCTTTCTTCATGACGTTAAATTTAATGCCAAGGTAGTAAAATACTATTGGGCTTGTGTAGTTGGTTTTTGATACGATTGGAAGGGTTGCTTCAGTAAGCTCCCTACCCTACTGTTCTCCTCCTCGTTGGGAAAAACATCTACGCCGTAAACGATGCGCGCTGCATCCAAATGCATGTAGGTACCAAACAAGCGATCCCAAATCGAGAAAATATTGCCGTAGTTGCTATCGGTGTAGGGCAACACATAATGATGGTGCACCTTGTGCATATGCGGGGTTACCAGCACATAACTAAGCCATTGGTCTAGCTTGACGGGCAGATTGATATTGGCGTGATTAAACTGGCTTAAAACCACCGACAGCGATTGATAGAGCATCACCACACCAATGGGCGCACCCAGTATAAAAACAGCCAATAGCGTAAAGGAAAAACGCACCAAACTCTCAAGTGGGTGGTGGCGGTTGGCCGTCGTGGTATCTACGTGATGATCGGAATGATGTACCAAATGCACCATCCACAGCGGCTTTACCTTGTGCTCAACCAAATGTGCCAAATAGGCCCCAATAAAATCCAAGAGCAACACACCCAAAACCACATAGAGCCAGAGGGGCAATGCGACAATATGCAATAGACCAAATCCGTTAGCTTGTGTCCAATCGGCAGTATTCAACAGTAAAAAAGCCAAAAAGAAGTTTACCAAAACCGAAGTTGCTGTAAAAAAGAAATTAGGCAGCGCATGGCGCCATTTTTTATAGGATAAGCTTCGTGTAGGCACCAATCCTTCTATCAACCAAAAAAGCGTGATACCGCCCACCAATATGATGCTGCGGTGTAGCGAGGGAATGGTTTCGAAGTATTGGATTAGGTTTTCCATGATCCAAATATATTGATTTTATACTACTGACCGTTTAACATGCGCTGCACAGTCTCAAGGGTGGTCATTAATTTAATCTTATGTACCGCATCTTTAAACTGTCCCTTTTCGAGGCGTGTTTGAAGCGTTTCTACGAGTTCGGCTATGGTTTGTTGTTCATTCATCTTTTGTGGCAATTTCAATAACACCGTGTTTTCCTTTTTGCCCGTATTTGGCAATTGCTTTTTCGTCTTTGATTACATTGACACTTGCTATCGAAGCAGGAGATATGGTGTCTATGGTGCTTACCACAACGCCATCCAGCACATACAAAGGAGCAGGTTTATCGTAGTGTGTTGTCTTAACACAAGATAAGAAAAGGGCAATAATTAAAAAACAAAATGCTTTTTTCATCTTTATAAATGTAAAACAATATTTAATACCAGTTGATATTAAAGCAAGTTTGTACTTTTACAGAGATTTACACTACATGAGACCATTTAAATCTGCCATAAAAACAAGCAAAGCGAGTTATAAGGAAAACTACGCCGAAATGGAAAAGCTGGTATTGGAATTACACCAACAGCTAAAAAACAGCCAAACACAAGGCACGGAAGCTTCCATTGCGCGTGCGCGTAAGCGAGGAAAGTTTTTGGCGCGTGAGCGCATTGCCTTATTATTAGACAAAGACAGTCCGTTCTTGGAGTTGATGCCCTTGGCAGGTCTTATGCACGAGGGTGGTTTTGGTCCGGGCGGTACGACAGTTGCTGGAATTGGCTATGTAAACAAACGCTTGTGTTTAATCAATGCAAACTTGGGTACGCGCAAAGGCGGTGCCGTGGACTATGCAACCAGTCTAAAGGTGTTGCGCTTGGGTGAAATCGCATTAGAAAATAAATTACCTACCATCAATTTGGTAGAAAGCGGTGGTGCCAACTTGCCCGACCAAGACCGTGTATTCAACAACTACGGTGCTTCGTTTAGAGAAATGTCCAGACGTTCCAAACTGGGCATTCCAACCATATCGGTTGTCTTTGGCAATGCCACAGCTGGCGGTGCCTATGTCCCCGGCATGTCGGACTATACCATCATGCAAAAGGATGCTGCAAAAGTATTTTTGGCAGGGCCTCCCCTAGTGAAAATGGCCACCAACGAAATTGCTAAGGACGAAGAACTTGGCGGAGCCAATATGCACAGCCGCATATCGGGAGTTGCAGACTTTTTAGCCGAGGACGAGCAAGATGCCATCAGCATTGCAAGAGACGTAGTCAAGACACTGAAACCCGCAAAACCCTACGCAGCACCACACACACCCGTTGTACCTCCAAGGTATAGCGCAGAGGAACTGTTGGGTATCGTACCGGCTAACCTCAAAAAAGCCATAGACATCAGAGAAGTATTGATTCGTATTGTGGACAATTCCGAGTTTACCGAGTTTAAAACCAACTACGGCGTTACCATGGTATGCTGCTGGGCCAACATCAATGGCTATCCCGTAGCCATCATCGCCAACAACGGCGTTATTTTTGCCGAATCGGCACAAAAAGCCACGCAGTTTATCCAACTGGCGAACAAATCCAACACCCCTTTATTGTTTATTCACAATACCACTGGTTTTATGGTGGGCAAACAATATGAACAAAAAGGCATGATAAACAGTGGTGCGCAACTGATACATGCCGTTTCAGGCAGCACCGTACCACACATCAGTTTGTTGATTGGTAATTCCTATGGCGCTGGAAACTACGCCATGTGCGGACGCTCGTTTCAACCCCGCTTTTTATTCTCCTACCCCAATGTGCAATCTGGCGTAATGGGTGCTGAACAATTATCAGGCGTGATGGAAATTGTAAGACGCCAGTCTGCGGCATCGCTTAACAAAAAAGTGGATGAAAAAGCATTGAAAAAAGCCAAAGATGCCATGTATCAAGATGCCAAGCAAAAGGCGAGCGTATGGCATGCTACTTCAGAACTTTGGGACGATGGCGTGATTGATCCACGCGATACGCGCAAACACCTAAGCCTGTGTTTGGCTACTGTCTACAACGACAACATTGAAGGCAGTGATGCCTTTGGCGTGTTTCGTATGTAATTTACGCTAACGCTTTTTGGTACATTTCCTCGTATGCAGGAACAATTTTGTGCACGTCAAAACGACATGCATACTCATAAGCTTGGTGCTTAAACAAGGTTAGCTTTTCCTTGTCCGACAAGAGTGCAATGGCATATTTTGCCATGGCATCTACATCACCAACAGCTGTTAGATAACCTGTTTCGCCATGAATATTTACTTCCGGCAATCCACCCGTGTTGGTGGAAATAACAGGTGTGGCAGCAGCCATTGCTTCCAAGGCAGCCAGTCCAAAACTTTCGGTTTGCGAGGGCAATAACAACAAATCTGAATAACATAAAATATTACTTACCTCGTTGGTTTTTCCATAAAAGACAACATCATCCCAAATATCCAATTCACGACAGCGATTTTCAGCAGCCAAGCGGTCTGGCCCATCGCCAACCATCATTAGTTTGGCAGGGATATGCTCTCGTACTATTGCAAAAGTTTCAATGACGTCTAACACACGCTTTACAGGTCTAAAATTACTTACATGCGTAAGTATGACCTCATCTGCAGCCGCAACGGTTCCGCGCTCGCAATTCACGCGAATATTGTCATAACGCGATATATTGATAAAGTTGGGTACCACGTAAATTTCTTTGTGCACATCAAATAAGTTAAAGGTGTCGCTGCGCAAATCTTTGGAGACAGCCGTTACCACATCAGAATTATTGATGCTAAAGGTAACAGCAGGTTTGTAGAATGGATGGCTCCCTACCAAGGTAATATCTGATCCGTGAAGGGTGGTCACCAATGGAATATCAATGCCGTTTTCTTTAAGCATTTGCTTGGCCATATAGGCAGCATAGGCGTGTGGAATGGCATAGTGCACATGTAGCAGCTCTATCTGATGCAACTTCACCATCTCTACGAGCATACTAGACAACGCCAACTCATAGGGTTGAAAATGAAACAGCGGATAGCGTGGCACATGAACCTCGTGAAAATGAATATTCCCTGCTAAGGACTGTAAACGCACTGGCTGTTTATAGCTTACGAAATGCACCTCATGACCCCTTTCGGCCAAGGAGATTCCAAGTTCGGTAGCCACTACCCCACTACCGCCATAGGTTGGGTAACAAACAATCGCTATTTTCATATTAAAAATATTTTACAGGACAAGGGTTTTTAACTAGCATTAAACAAAAGTATTGGTAATACTTCGAAGCACAAAACAATCAATCAAAACCTTCAACGGCAACGGGCAATTTACCCACCGCATCGATTTTTCCAAATAACATTTGTGCTGCAGCCTTAACAAAAGCCAGCTCTTGTTGGTGTGCCAATAACACACTTGAACATCCGCGTACATCTGAAAACTGTCGCAACACATAAGGTTTTGCAAACACCACCACGTGTACATTTTTGTGTTTTAGTTGTTTGGTCAATAGCTTAAGTTCATCTGTTGGGAGGTACTGTTTTTTCCAAGGTGTAGCCGTATCTGCATAAATACCCACAACCAAGGTTTTGTTTAAGCTGATATCCGCAGCTGCATAAGGAGAAAGCTGACGCACAGTAGCGTGTTGTCTTAAAGCGGTTAAAAAGCTATTGTCCTTTTGTTTTCCAAGGGCAACAAAAGCCAAATTAGCATTTGGCTTTATGGGGAAAGCCTTGTTGTGGTGTGCTAATACTAGGCTCTGCTTGGCTATTTGTTGGACCAAGTAGCGGTCATCAGATGCCAAGGGCAAAACTTCATAAATACCCTTTTTGGTTTGCTCCAAGGCGAGTTGGTATTTGGTTGCAAGGATTTTCTTAACCGATTTTGCCAAACGTGCTGGAGTAATATTACCAGACAAATAATGGGATTTTATATTAGAAATGGAGCTTGTTAAGTTTTCAGGAATCAACAATACATCTGCCCCTGCCATAAAGGCCTGGAGTGCAGGTTTTGCAACGCGATTGGAAATACCCTTCATATTGAGTGCATCAGTGAAAACAAGCCCCTTAAAACCCATTTTTTCTTGCAACAAATCGTTTACCACTACGGAAGAAATCGAAACGGGAATGCTGTCATTTGCTGTCAATGCAGGCACAGCCAAATGCCCCACCATAACCCCCTTAAGCTTGTTGTCAATCAAATGCTGGAATGGCAACAGGTCTATGCTGTCTAATGTTTTGCTACTGCGGTTGATAAGCGGAAGTGCTATATGTGAATCTTTTACTGCTGCACCATGGCCGGGAAAGTGTTTGGCAACCGCCCAAACACCTGCTGCCTGTAAGCCTTCCATAAACGCAGCACCCTGTTCCGCTACCTTATTGGGATCATCGCCAAAAGATCGCACGCCAATAATGGGGTTTTTGGATTCGCTATTGACATCCAGAACGGGGGCGAAAGTAACATGCACCCCCATGCTACGCTTGCGCGTACCCAATCTTTTACCTAAAGCATAAACCAAATCACTGTGGGGTAATGCACCTAAGGTCATGGCGTAGGGATAAGCAGGTACATCTGTTAGGCGCATGCCCATGCCCCACTCCGCATCGGCGCCAATAAGCAAGGGAACCGAAGTTTGATTTTGATAGGTACGGGTGTCACGTAATTGTTGTTTGCTGGTGCCTTTAGAAAATAAGACGCCGCCAATGTGTTGTGCTTGTATCTGTTTGCTGGTTGCCATTCTTTTGGAAGCATTACCATCTGGATAAGCCATGACCATAAAAAGCTGCCCAATTTTTTGATCGAGGGTCATTTGGGTATAAAGGCTATCTACCCATGCTTGTTGGGATTGTGCGTGCACTAGTGTTGCCGCAAACAAAATCGTGAACAAAAGGCGAAACATACCTTAAAGGTAGGCTAAAAGTAGCGTGCGTGCCAACTTTGGTGGGCAGGGACTTCCCATTGCGTCAAAAACTCTTCCTTGTTTACCACCAAATTATTGAAGACGATGGTGTTTTCCGTTACAGCTTTACTTTTGACCATTTTCTTAAAATCCATCAATGGCTTGTAGGTAATGTATTCCCCTTGCTTAAAGCTGACATTCATCTTGTCTAAAAGCGTAACCGCATAGGTCGCTTCAATTTCTTGGATGATTTTTACTGATGCATCGATGGAACAACCCGTGGCTTCTTGTTGGCTTTCATCTAACGCGATAACAATAAAACGGTTATAAGGTATGCTAACCCCCGCATTCAGAGATGCGCCATGTGCTGTCCATTGGGTTAGAAAGGCATGTAATGTTGTGGTGATTTCGTCACATTCATCGACAGTAAAAGGGCGACTGGCTGGATAAATCCATACACGTGCTTCATCGGATAATGCATCAAAGGGTACTTGCATATTATAAGTTTTCGGCTTGTTGGATAAGTTCAGCGATATCCATTACAGCAATGGATCCTTCCTTTTCTTTGTTCTTAACCCCGTCGGTCATCATGGTATTACAAAAAGGACAACCCGCAGCAATAATCTCGGGTTTTGTTTCCAGGGCCTGTTCGGTACGTTCAATATTGATTTCTTTGTTACCCGCTTCTGCATCTTTAAACATCTGTGCGCCACCAGCACCGCAGCAAAGCCCTTTGGCCTTGCAACTTTTCATTTCAATCAACTCGCCCTCTAACTTGGCCAAAACGTCTCTAGGCGCTTCGTATTCGTTATTGGCACGTCCCAAATAACAGGGGTCGTGAAAGGTAATCCGCTTGCCTTTGAATTGACCGCCTTCAACCTTAAGCTTTCCTTCGTCCAGCAATTGTTTTAGGAATTGGGTGTGGTGCACCACTTCATAGTGCCCACCCAAACCTGGATACTCATTCT
>QXZR01000007.1:0-2249 GCA_009886265.1 Flavobacteriaceae bacterium | reverse complement strand
TTTAATGTATTAAAGCAGTGCGGACAGGCCGTAACTATCTTTTTTACTTCATAGCCATTGAGGACCTCAATGTTGGTCATGGCTTGCATTTGAAACAAAAACTCATTACCAGCACGCTTAGCAGGATCTCCCGTACAACTTTCTTCTGGTCCAAGTACGGCAAAAGAAATTTCGGCTTTTATCAATAGCTTGACAAAAGCCTTGGTTATTTTCTTTGCCCGGTCGTCGAAACTTCCAGCACAACCCACCCAAAAAAGCACCTCAGGCTGTTTGCCTTGGGCTGCTAATTCGGCCATGGTTGGTATGTTAGTCGTGTTGTCCATCATCAAAGACCTCAATGGTCACTTCTTTTTCAACTAGATCGGTGAATTTACCGTTATAACGTGTTGCCTTAACCAAGTGGTTGTCTACCCAGTGATAGTTTCCGCCACGAGGCTTGCCCATAAGCAAAGAGTGATATTTAAATCCGTATTTGTTTAACCAGTCTTCGGTTACTTTGCGGTGGTTTTCAGTTCTAGAGGTGAAAAAACAAATCATGTGACCTTCGTCATACCACTTATTCAGCGTTTCCAATGCATCAGGATAAAGTTCAGCTGTAGCCATACGCTCTGGCTCCTCATTGGGAATGTCATCACAGATGGTACCATCAATATCGATTAGGTAGTTTTTTACACCTTCTGGAAGCACCGGACTGATATGTTCCCCGTCTTCTAGTTTTTCTTGCAATAATTGCTCTACTTCTTCTTTGTTCATGTTCATATATTTATTTCTTCACGCCATGCGATACGGTCTTGTTGATTAAATGGCCACGGAGCACCGTTGTTTTCTACGTTGGACATCATGTTATTTAATTCTGTTGGTGCTGCTGATTGTTCCATAACAAGATAGCGACGCATATCTGTGATAATGGAAAGTGGATCAATAGCTATTGGACAAGCTTCTACACAAGCGTTGCAAGACGTACAGGCCCACAATTCTTCTCTGGAAATATAGTTGTCCAACAGGGTATTTGCATTGGGTTGTTCGCCCTTGTTCAAAGCAGTACCTACTTCGGTAAGGCGGTCTCGCGTATCCATCATTATTTTTCTGGGAGAAAGCTTTTTCCCCGTTTGGCTGGCCGGACATTCAGCCGTACACCTTCCACATTCGGTACACGAATAGGCATTCATCAATTGCACCCAATTCAAATCCGCAACATCAGCAGCGCCAAATGTACTAGGAGCAGCATCGGAAGCAGGAGCAGCATACGGATCAGCATTAGGGTCTAACATCAGCTTAACTTCATCGGTAACCGCTTGCATATTCGTAAACTGACCCTGTGGTGCGAGTTTGGCAAACCAAGTATTAGGAAACGCTAAGATGATATGCAGATGTTTTGAGTAATATAAATAGTTTAAGAAAAGTAAAATACCCGTGATGTGTAGCCACCAAGTGGTACGTTCAACGGCAACAACCTGAGCGACACTTAATCCGTCAAAAAGAGGAAGTATCCATTGACTTACTGGAAAACTACCCGCCGTGAGGTAATGTGGGTCTTGTGTGTTGATCTGCAACCAATAATCAGACGCATTCATGGTTAGGAACAAGCCCATAAGCACTACTTCAGCATAAAGTATAATATCCGCATCCCATTTGGGCCAGCCTTTCATTTCGGCGCTCCAAAAACGTTTGATGCGCATCACATTGCGTCGGGTCCAAAACAAGATAACACTCACCAATACCAGTGCAGCAAACACTTCAAAAGTAGCGATTAGAACATTGTAGAAACCTCCTAAAAATGGGGCAAAAACACGGTGCGTGCCCAAAAAGCCATCAATGACAATTTCAAGTAATTCAATGTTGATTACAACAAAACCAACATAGACAATAACATGCAGTAGTCCAGACAGCGGCTTGCGCACCATTTTGGATTGACCAAGCGCAATGCGTGCCATGTGCAACCAACGTTTTTTGGGCTGATCATTTCTGTTAGCAGCAGTACCTAATTTTATATTGCGAATGATGCGGCGAATGTTGCGTGTAAACAATCCCACTAGGGAAAAGAAAAGTACTCCAAAGAATATATTTGACACGTAAGCGCCCATGTTTTACTCTGATTTTTCAGGTTTTTCATACGTCTTATTCTTTTTGCCAAAGAGCGAAAAGTGGACGTATCTTTTTGGGTTAAGACGCATGTCTTGCAACAGCAGTTGTACTTGTACGTTGGTTTCGTTTAGTGCGTTTACTAGCGAATCGCTTTGAACGAGTTT
>QXZR01000069.1 GCA_009886265.1 Flavobacteriaceae bacterium | reverse complement strand
GTGTAATAGTGCTTGCGCCCCCTTTTTTACCCAAATAGAACAAGGCACGTGCCGCGCCACGAAAATCAATTCCAGAATGACTGTAAAAACGCTCATCTTCTGTAGCAATAAGCGCATCAATCATTTCTGCAGGGATTTCATGAAATGAAATAGGCGTTCGGTTATCGTTAAAGTAAAACTTTCCCAAAACGGTATCATCCGCAGAAATAATTTGTGTAGCCAAATTGGTTTTGGGATTCTCCAATTGTCGAAAATCTGGCATTGGGCCAAGCAGCCCAAGCGAGGCTGCGCCAAAAATAGAAGCGACGCCCAAAACGACCCCCCCGAAGGCAATCCATATAAGCCGAATAAATTTTCCGTATCCTTTTTTAGTAGTCATGTAAAATGGGGTTTAATGCGATTCCAATGTGATGAATTCCTTGTAATGTTTTATCGGCAACTAATTTTTCGGTAGCACGCACTGCGGGTCGTATGCGAAATTGATACGTTCCAGGCTCATCTAACAAAAAACGCTCCACAAAAGGTAAATGATGTTCTTTAATATAAAGCCCTTTGCCCAACCAACGCCCATCGGGCTGCGCTAATACATAGCTAATCGTATCTGTTTTTTCAACCCCTTTTGGGTTGCGCCATGCCGCAATGAAATGAATGTTAGAAAATGGATAATCATCGTTGTGGCGTAACACCCAATTCAGCGAAACTTCTTTTTCGGGAAGTCGATGGGTGTAATCAAACGCAACCCATTGCTCTTGCTTCCAGCCATTTTCTGGGAGTTCTTCAAACAACAATTCCCCTGAGCTGGTACAACCCACCAACAGCAACATTGAGGCAATAAGAAAAATGGATTTTATCACGACTTCTGAACCGTCTTTAAATGATGTGCACGTCCTTTTTTGAAAATTTTATTGCTGTTGTGTTTTCCTTTGCGCAATGCTTTTTGTTCCGCTTCTGGAAGCGCAATAATTTCGGCACAAGCATCCGAACAGCAATTGTCTAATTTTTCAGCACAAGCGGGACATTGAATAAACAACAAATGACAGGCTTCGTTCGCGCAATTTACATGGGTGTCGCACGCAGAGCCGCATTGGTGACACCGAGCAATTACATCTTCTGAAATAGTTTCGCTTCGTCGCTCATCAAACACAAAATTCTTTCCAACAAACTTGTTTTCAAGCCCTTGATTTTTGACTTGTCGCGCATATTCAATAATGCCCCCTTCAAGTTGATATACGTTCTTAAATCCCTTGTGTTTAAAGTATGCACTGGCTTTTTCGCAACGAATTCCACCCGTACAATACATCACCAAGTTTTTATCTTCTTTATGTTCAGCAAGGTCTTCTTCAATAATGGGTAAGGAATCACGAAACGTATCCACATCAGGCGTTATAGCGCCTTCAAAATGACCAATTTCACTTTCGTAATGATTCCGCATATCTACCACTATGGTATCGCCTTGATTGGTAAGCGTGTTAAACTCAGAAGCATTTAAGTGAACGCCTTTGTTGGTGACATCAAAAGTGTTGTCATTTAAGCCATCGGCTACAATTTTATTGCGCACTTTTATCTTGAGTTTTAAGAACGATTTGTTGTCTTGCTCTATGGCAATATTAAGGCGTATTCCGTTTAAAAAATCAATGCTGTCAAGGTGTGTTTTAAACGCATCAAATTTGGGCGCAGGGACAGATAGTTGCGCATTTACTCCTTCTTGTGCGACATATATACGCCCCAAAACATCTAATGCATTCCAGGAAATAAAAAGATGATCACGCAGCACTTCCGGGTTACCAATGTGTGCATAGGCATAAAAGGATAAGGTCAGGCGTTCTTCGCCAGCCGCGTCGATAAGGGCAGCGCGTTCTTGCGCGCTTAATGTGTTGTACAGTTGCATGCTATACAGTATTAAGATTACGCAGCAAAGGTATCAAATTAAAAATGCGTACAAAAAAGGCAGAGCCATAGAAAAATTGTACTTTAGCATGAAGCTAAAAAAAAGAAGCATGAGTAACGAAAAAGACGCAAAACTTAAAGCACTTCAGTTAACCTTAGACAAATTAGACAAAGCCTACGGCAAAGGCGCAGTCATGAAAATGGGCGACAGCGTTATTGAACAAGTAGAAGTAATTTCTTCAGGTTCACTTGGTCTTGATGTGGCGTTAGGCGTTGGTGGATATCCACGCGGCAGAGTTGTGGAAATCTACGGGCCAGAATCTTCTGGGAAAACAACACTGACATTACACGCTATTGCAGAGTGTCAAAAAGCAGGCGGTATTGCCGCATTTATTGATGCAGAACACGCTTTTGATCGTTACTACGCCAAAAGCTTGGGTGTGCAAATTGATGATCTTATTATTTCACAACCCGACCACGGCGAACAAGCGTTGGAAATTGCAGACAACCTCATTCGGTCTGGAGCAGTAGATATTGTGGTGATTGACTCGGTAGCAGCATTGACGCCAAAAAGTGAAATTGAAGGCGAAATGGGCGATTCCAAAATGGGACTACACGCCAGACTGATGTCACAAGCCTTGCGGAAACTTACTGGATCTATTAGCAAAACAAATTGTACCGTTATTTTTATCAATCAGTTGCGTGAAAAAATTGGTATTATGTTTGGCAATCCTGAAACCACTACGGGTGGAAATGCATTAAAATTTTATGCTTCGGTGCGTTTAGACATCAGACGCTCAACACAAATTAAAGACACCAACGGTGCCGTTCTGGGGAATAAAACCCGTGTGAAAGTGGTAAAAAACAAAGTGGCTCCTCCGTTTAAAACAGTAGAGTTTGACATCATGTATGGCAAAGGAATTTCACGTATTGGCGAGTTGTTAGACATTGGTGTTGAAGCAGAAATTATCAAGAAAAGCGGCTCGTGGTTTAGCTATGGCGACACCAAATTGGGTCAAGGTAGAGATGCGGTAAAAACACTTTTGGACGATAATCCAGAACTTGCCGAAGAAATTGAGGGAAAGATTAAAGATATTATCGCCGCTGCGGACTAACTCTTACTCATAGCCTTCTTTTTTGAGTGCTTCACGCATAAAATCACGGACTTGTTCTTTAAGTTCAGGGATGTCTTCTTGCGTCAGTCCTTTTGTGCTTATAGGCGCGTGCACATTTGCGCGAACGACACCAGGCTTTCCTA
>QXZR01000068.1 GCA_009886265.1 Flavobacteriaceae bacterium | reverse complement strand
AATGACTAAAAACACCAAATACCGCAAGTTTGTTCGATTTATTTGGATTGCCTTTAGCGCTGGCACGCTAGGAGTTATTGGCGTCTTTGGCGCTGCCTCATCGGGCTTGCTAGGGACAATGCCAGACTTTCGGCAATTGGAAAATCCCAAAACGAATTTAGCTACCCAAATCATTTCTGCTGACAATACGGTCTTGGGTAAGTTCTATTTTAACGACAACCGCACACCCATTTCATATGACGAAATTCCAAGCAGCATGATTGATGCGCTTGTCGCTACCGAAGACGAGCGCTTCTACAGCCATTCGGGCATCGATTTTAGAGGCACCGCTAGGGCGTTGTTTTATCTTGGAAGCAAGGGTGGTGGTAGTACCATTACCCAACAGCTGGCGCGTCAACTTTTTACGGGTGTACGTTCGCGAAACAAGTTAGAGGCTGTTGTTCAAAAAATCAAGGAGTGGGTCATTGCCATTCGATTGGAACGCAGGTACACCAAAAACGAAATTGTTACCATGTACCTCAACATTTACGACTTTAATTATAATGCTGATGGTATTCGCTCTGCGAGCTCCATATATTTCTCAAAAATACCAGAAGAAATGTCTTTGAGCGAATCAGCGATGCTGGTCGGGATGCTTAAAAACTCGTCGTTATACAACCCTTTAAGGCGCCCCGAGATTGTTAGAGAAAGACGAAATATTGTCTATCAACAAATGTTACGTAACAACTTGATTGACCAAAAACAAAAAGATTCTTTGGCGGCACTGCCGATTGAAATAGACTTTAATCCGCAATCACACAGAGAAGGTATCGCGACTTATTTTAGGGCCTACCTGCAAAAGTTCATGCGCTCGTGGATCGCAAACAACCCAAAAGAAGACGGCAGTTCTTACAACCTCTATTTAGATGGATTGAGCATCTATACCACCATAGATTCTCGGCTTCAGACCTATGCGGAGCAAGCTGTAGGTGCGCATATGTCTACGCTGCAAAAAGAGTTTTTTAGACAAAATAGTAAGGAGTTTAATCCAACGGCGCCGTTTTTGGAGATTAAAGATGATGAGATTGAACGCATCATGGAGCAAGCCAAGCGACGCTCGGAACGCTGGCGAAAAATGAAAGCCCAAGGACTAGACGAGGAAAGCATCTTGGCGAGTTTTGAAGAACCTGCCGAAATGGAAGTCTTTGGTTGGGGCGGTGATATAGACACCGTGATGACACCAACCGATTCCATTAGATATTACAAACACTTCCTGCGTGCTGGCATGATGTCAATGGAGCCACAGTCGGGTCATGTCAAAGCCTGGGTTGGCGGCATAAACTACCGTCATTTTCAGTTTGACCACGTCATGCAGGGGAAAAGACAAATTGGCTCAACCTTTAAGCCATTTGTGTATGCTACTGCCATTGACCAATTAAAACTTTCTCCTTGTGATTCATTGCCAGACGGTTATTACTGTGTTGAGCCTGCCAAATTTGGTGCCCACGATGCGTGGTGTCCCAAAAACTCCGGTGACAGGTATATCGGAAAGCGAACGCTTAAAAATGCGCTTGCAAATTCGGTTAATACCATAAGCGCGCGCCTTATTGACAAGGTGGGGCCAAGGCCTGTTGCAAACCTTGCCCGAAACTTGGGTGTAACCTCTTATATCCCCAGTGTACCCGCCATCGCCCTTGGCTCGGCAGATTTGAGTGTTTATGAAATGGTTGGCGCCTATTCCAGTTTTGCGAACAAAGGAATTTATGTTAAGCCCGTTTTGGTCACGCGTATTGAAGACAAAAACGGCACCGTAATTTATCAAGCAACCCCTGAAACAAAAGATGTGTTGAGTGAGGAATCTGCCTATGTAACCTTAAAGCTACTTGAAGGTGTAACAGAGGCTGGTTCTGGTATTCGACTACGCCATGTGGGTGCAGACAAAACAAATCCCATTTTTAGAGATATCGTCACGGGTTATCCCTATGCCTTCCAAAACCCCATCGCTGGAAAAACAGGAACCACGCAAAATCAAAGTGATGGTTGGTTTATTGGCATGGTGCCGAATTTGGCTACTGGTGTTTGGGTAGGCGGCGAAGATCGCGCAACCCACTTTGAGACCATTACTTATGGTCAGGGCGCTACGATGGCCCTGCCTATTTGGGCAAGTTATATGAAAGCTTGTTATGCAGACTCTACACTAATTGTGTCACAAGATCCGTTTGAAGCGCCATCGTTTGTCTCCATTCCACTGGATTGTGACTCGCTATCGTTGGCTCGACAACAAAAATCCTTTTTTAAAGACGAAGACCTTAGCGATCTAGGGTTTTAGGATGGGATGCCGTGGACGGCTAAGTAACTGTTGTAATAGCGCTTATCGCCTGTAACTTCTTTTCCAATCCATGCAGGAAGCTGTATTTTATCCTTGGCGTTTTTAAGTTCAATCTCGGCAATAACCAAACCCGCGTGTGCGGCTTCAAAAACATCAACCTCAAAAAGTTGTTGTTGCTCAACAACGTGGTGCCTTATCTTTTGGATAACACCAGACAAGCACAAAGGCATCAATGCTTTTGCTTCCGATAGCGGTATTTCTTGCTCCCATTCTAGTCGGGTGGTGCCATCGGCAGATGAAGCGCCTTTGATGGTCAGAAATCCTTTGCCCTCACCAATGCGCAAGCGAACGGTACGTGCTGGGTCATTGGAGATATAGCCTTGAAAAATCTGAAAAGAATGGCATGCAGAAAGAATGGCGTGCTCTGGGTCGTCTACCAAAAATTTGCGCTCGATTTCAACCATTAGTCTGCTGGGTCAAAAATGGCGTTTAACGTAGCGGCAAGGCGCAATCCGGCATCTAATAATTGTTTACGAACCGTTTCGAAATTTTGATAATGATAAACATAACCCAGTCTGGTGCCTTGCGGTGTTTTGTCATAAAGGGTGTTTGCGAGATCTTGGGATTGGTCTACCCAATCCAATAAGGGCGCTGTCATAACAACGGCTTTTTGTTCAGCTGTTCGCTTTGGCAAATGAACAGCCAGTTCGCTATAGCTCATGTTATAATGCTCAATTAGATCGGTATCCCATAATCGATGGAGGTTGGTGCGCTTGCCAAACCAAAATAGGTCAACGCTATTTCCTCCTTTATCTTCCTTTCTTCCAGTATGCAAGGGCTGGTGTATGTCACCTATAAAATGCACAAGTAACTTTAGATAAAAAGCCTTGTCTTCTTGAGACGATGCTGGGTTTTTTAGGATTTCTATACACGTTTGAATGGCTGTTACGATATCGCCTTTTGGGTTTTTATCTGCTTCATTATATCGGGTGTTTTGATCCATATTGACATAATGCCAAGGCACTAAGTGGTCATATCTATTGTCAGAACGAATTTCATCGGCATAGGTAGAAACAAAGGCGAGTGACATGCCGCCTAAGAGTGCGTTTACTTGCTGGGCTGCTTTTGGGGTTAGGTGTTTTTGAGCTACAGCGCCAATAACACGGTGCCCTGTACTTCCCCAGGCTTCAGCATAGGCGCTTTGTATTGTTATGAAAAAAAGAAGGAATAGAACTATGGGTGAATAAGCTTTCATAAGACAAAGCTACAGAATTCCTCGTATTATGGTTGGGCGGTATTTATCACTCAAAAAGTCGATTCCAAGTGTAAACTGGTGAAAGCCCGTGTTGTTGATTTTTATGTCTCCAGCCCCGACTGTATATGCGTATGAAAAGGTCCAATTTTGGTGTTTTACGCCTGTTAAAATGGTAAATTGAGTAAATGGTTCGCTGTAAGCTGC
>QXZR01000067.1:1686-2639 GCA_009886265.1 Flavobacteriaceae bacterium | reverse complement strand
AAAGCCGTTAGTGTTTGCAAAAGGGTGTTGGTTTTAACAGAAGACACAGCCCTGTCTGACGCCAGGCATTTTTAGCCGTTGTTGTGGTTCGTTTTTATACAACGACTTTATATGGATTCCCATTGAAGCACCCGACAAGGATGGTTCCAACGAACAAAATGAATAGGTTTCTATTGCTCATAACGCTTGGCTATGCGCCGTAGCTGGCGGCGGGTTTGCCTTTGAGTGTTGGCTTAGACTGCCAGCTATGGACGTCATAGCTTTTGTTATGTATTGTTATTTAATATCCCATAGTTTAACAGTTCTATCACTACTTGAAGTGGCTAACCACTTTCCGTTTGAACTGACATCACATCTAGTTCCAAGATCATTTTCATGCTGAGTAATAGTTTGCAGAATCTTTTCATTTTGTATATCCCATAAAGTGGCAACAATATGTTTAATTGTTCCTTGGTAATTAAAGTGATATTCTAAAAATTCTCCTAAAATCTTTTTATCAGTACCGCCTGCTAATACTCGATTGTTATCAATAAAAACAGCTGAATGAATAGCTTCGTTCTCTCCTTTCAGTGTATACAATAAATTCCAGTTGTCGGTATCCCAAATTTTAACTGTTTTGTCATCCGATCCACTAGCTAACAATTTTCCATCTGGACTGAATGCCAAGGATAAAACTACCATTGAATGTCCTGCCAAAGTATTAAGCAGCTTGCCAGATTCTACATTATAAATTCGAATTAGATTATCACTTCCTGAGCTAAGTAAAAGTTCTCCTGAAGGATTGAATATAACAGCCCAAACATCTCTTTCAGAGTCATGAAACTCATTTAATACCTCACCTGTTTCTACACCCCAAAAAAGCTCAAAAATTTAGTTGTTGTAAGCCTAAAACGAAGAACAGATTCGGGGTCTTGTTCAGGTCAAATATATAAAATGTTCAAGAAAGTATAAAT
>QXZR01000067.1:0-1676 GCA_009886265.1 Flavobacteriaceae bacterium | reverse complement strand
GTGCTCCATCCTGATTTTTAACCAAGGCAATAATCTCCTGGTCAAAAGCAAAGTGCGCTTTAACAATAGCTTGATTTTTATGTACAGCGGGAATAAGCCGTAGGTTTTTCATAAAACGAGAACAGATTTGGGTTGTCTGCCGAGGCGCGACGGGTGTTCAGCTCAAATATATAAAATGTTTAATAAAGTATAAATATTATGGCTTTTTACGAACCAAGCTACGTATGCCATAGCCGATGCTCGCAAAGACGCGCGTAAAAACAAGTAGGGTAATCGTATTTCCACCATTGCATAACAACACACGCCAAGAGGTGGTTTCATAATCCATCCATCCCAAGCCCAAAGCCAGGCCAATAGCAACTATCCAAATGATCCCGTGCTGCTTCATTGCTTGCCCGGTGCAATGATGCCCAAGCAGTTTTGCAGCACCGCTTCTGCGTTATAACGCAAATGTTTGGGTAACAGATTGTATTTGGGCAGTACGGCTATATAGCGGTCAATATTACTGGTATAGACATGGGTGTAGCAGGGCTTTTTGGATAACTTCAAACCTTCTACCAGTTGCGAAATAAATTCATCGTGATGAATCAAGTCCTTACTACCCAAATGAAAAATACCCCACAAATCTCGGTTGATGATGTAGTGCAACTGCTGGGTAACAAAATAAGCCGCCGCAACATTAATGACCGAGTTTGGAAAAATCTCATAAGGCGTTTGGTTTGCTATGGCTGTTTTGAGTTCTAGCAGTCGGGGTGCTCCTGCACCAAAGACCATGGGCAAACGCGCAATCGTCCAACTAAAGGGCGGCATACGCATGAGCTTGTTTTCAATTTTTATCTTCCCCTTGCCATAAGCACTCTCTGAAAAGGTTTTGTCGTGTTCATAGCTAGGGTAGTGGCGAAAGCTGTCAAAAACATTGGCCGCTGAAAGGAAAATCATACGCGCCTGCTTTTGTGTGGCATATGCGATAAGCATATCATGCGCTACAAACTGCCCCTCGTCCTCGCCCCTAAGTGCCGATATGATCACATCGGGCTTGATGTATTTTAGTAATTCGGTGGGGGAGTCTTCCCTAAAATCGTATTCAAAATAACGTTTGTTTTTTGCATAACGTTCTTGTGTGCAATAGGTAGCATAAACGTCAAAGTATGGATGCAGTTCCTTGTATAAGGCACGTCCTATAAAACCACTACCGCCAACAATGAGAATGCGTTTCATGCTAGGAAATAAAGGGGAGGCGGCTTATGCATGCCTTTACATTTTTCTCACGTATGCGCACATAGATTTCGGTACCGATCTTGGCGTATGCCTTGTCTATGTAACCCATGCCGATACCCAACTTTAACGAAGGAGAAGAGGTGCCAGAGGTAACCTCACCTATGGGACTGCCATCTGCTGTAACCAGCGCATAACCTTGTCTTGGAATGCCTCGGTCTATCATGCTAAAACCAACCCGTGTTTGGGCGGTACCTTCAGCTTTGTCTTTTTTGATGTGCGCATCGCCCACAAAAGATTTGTTAAAATCTGTGCACCACGCCAGACGCGCCGCAATGGGTGAGGTAGTATCGCTTAATTCGTGTCCGTATAGGCAGTAGCCCATTTCCAGACGCAAGGTATCTCTAGCTGCCAAGCCAATGGGTTGCATGTCAAAGGCTGCACCTTCGCTCAGCAGCGCT
>QXZR01000066.1 GCA_009886265.1 Flavobacteriaceae bacterium | reverse complement strand
ATGTATTTGTAATGCGTTACGGCAACACCAGAATCCCCTTGATCATAAACATACCGCTCAATGGTCATGCTGCCGCTGGGATCTGAAGTGACTGTTGGTGAACGGTTGGTGTTGTTAAATGCAATCCAATGGTTTAGGACTGTTTGTGTGCCATTAAAATAGTTGTTTCCGTTATAGGGCAGCGTGTCATCAGCGGTACCGTGCAAGTGAATCACCGGCATGGGATGTGCAGGGGTTGCCGTACAGTCGAGCATGGTGCCCGAAACAGAAGCCACCGCTGCAAAGATTTCACTCCTATAGTTGGCAAGCCCATAGGCCATCATACCACCATTTGAATAGCCAGCAGCATAAATGCGATTTTGGTCAATACTATAGGTGCCTGAAAGTTCGCTGACAAGGGCTGCTATAAAACCAAAATCGTCTGCATTGCTTTTGTTATCACCGCCATTGGGGCAGGTATTCCAATGTGGCGATCCATCCAAATTACTGCCTTGTGGATACACCAAAATAAAGTTCTCACTTTCGGCCAGTGTGCGCATGTCTGCATAAGCCATGTATTCGCTTGCATTTCCACCAAAACCATGAAAATTAAACAGCAGTGGCAATGGGGTTGCACTGTCATAGGCGCTGGGTACAAACAATATATATTCGCGATTAAGACCATTGTGTTCAAGGGTCAGGGCATTCTCATTAGCGGTGTTTGATCCTTTTCCATCGTCTTTGTCAACAACAATAACGGTATCCGTTTCGCTACATCCCACGAAAAGAAAAACGATTATAAATATAAAGGGTAAGAAGCTTCTATTCATAACTTTAATCGAAAAGAATTCCTCGAGGCGCTGCCTAGAGGATAGTTCGTTTCAAGAAATTCTTTATTGCAAGTTATGGTATTTAAGCAATTTTCGCAAAGGCGGGGGTTACATTTTCATGCATCCGTTTTACCGCTTTGACTATCAATAAATATGCTATATTTAGTGCTATAATCGATTTACCAAAAGCGAATGTTATGTGTCCCAACACCAACAACCTACTGGCAGATTTTGTAATGAAATTACGTCTGCAACGTTATGCCCCCTCAAGCATAAAAACCTATAAAAATGCGCTAGCCAAATTTTTGACTGCTTTTGACCGCTACAATTTGGCGCAACTGAAGGTACAACAGACTCAACATTTTATCTACCAATTGCAAGAAAAGCATGCCATTAGTGCTGCTTATCAAAAGCAAATTTTGGCAAGTATCACCAAGTTTTATTTGCTCTATTATGAACGCAAAATAGATTTATCATCGCTCTATCCCAAACGCAAGTCAAAACAGCTGCCCAGGTACCTAAGCGTTTTAGAAGTAAAAAGACTGATGCGCCAATGCAGCAACCAAAAACACCTTTGTATTTTACAAATTCTCTATGGTTGTGGCTTGCGGATTTCTGAAGTCATTGCGCTTAAAATTTCAGATATAGATTCGTCTGCCATGTGCATACATATACGGGTTGCCAAAGGCAAAAAAGACCGAGTGGTGCCCTTGCCCTCGATATTATTACGCAACCTTCGCCAGTACTATCAGAAATATCACCCAAATACGCAGCTTTTTGAAGGACAAAAGGGGGGGAGGTATTCTGTAAAAAGCATTCAGAATTTTATTAAAAAATATGCGCAAAAAGCGAACATTCACAAATCGGTTACGCCGCATATGCTGCGCCACTCCTATGCCACCCACCAATTAGAAAACGGCATCAATATTCGTCATATTCAGGAGTTGCTGGGGCATAACTCCATCAAAACAACCGAGCGCTACACCCATGTCACCAAAGTCTCTAATAACAAAATAAGCAGCCCGTTTAGATAAGTTGTAACTATCCAAATATACGCATTGCGTATATCCACATTTTATATATGGCGTATATCCATTTTTGAGCATATATGCTACTATGCTGATTGTCAATAAACTATGTTGCTATTAGACCGGCAATCAATTTACCAAAAGCGAATGTTTTGCGTCCTCACGAATGTCTCCTAGCTGCTGATTTTGGTATTTTTAAAACAAATAGCATCGCAAACTACCACCACACAGTATTGGGCTCTGGCAATGTTTTGATGCGAATAGGCGCTCCTATTTCTGGAGTCACCAAAGGGATGCCAAGTGCTGCAGCTTCTTTGCGAATCTGCTTTATGGGCGCAGTCCAGGCATGCATGGACAATTTAAACGCACCCCAATGTATGGGCATCATCGCCCTGGCTTTTAAATCAAGTCCCGCTTGCGCGCTTTCTTTTGGGAACATATGATTGTCGGGCCACATTTTATTGTACTGACCACATTCAACCAATGCAAGGTCAAAAGGGCCGTGGCTTTCGCCAATTTGCGCAAAGTGTTTTCCATAACCGCTGTCTCCGCTAAAGTATATGTTCGCATCTTTGGATTTTATCACCCACGAACTCCATAACGTACTTTTGCGATTGTTGAACTTCCTACCTGAAAAATGTTGCGCTGGCGTACATGTCAATTGCATGTTTTTAAACGTCGTTGCTTCCCACCAATCTTTTTCATGGATTTTGGCACTGCTAACGCCCCAAGCTTCTAAATGAACACCAACACCAAGCGGAACAAAATAAGCACCCACCTTATCCTTTAACTTTAATATAGAGGCATAATCCAAATGATCGTAGTGGTCGTGCGAGATAATTACGGCATCTATCTTTGGTAAATTTTCAATCGCAATAGGCAATTCATCGCTAAAGCGCTTGTTGCCTAACCAAGGGTGTGGCGCAGGAACTTCACTAAGCATGGGGTCTATAAGAATCGTAGTACTGTCGATTTGCATCAAAAAGGTGGAATGCCCAAACCAATACAATCTCGTTCCTTCGTTAAAAGCGGTAATGTCGGCAATATCTATTTTTTGAATTGCTATGTTATTTTCAGGGACTCCATTTTCGACCTGCTCGAAAAAGAATTTTCGGAATATTTTCAAGACTTTATTCAGGCTAAAGTCTTTGGCGCTGCCGCTGTCTTGATTTTGAAAAGTACCCGCTTTGAACTGCGCTGAATTTGCATACAGCTCTTGTCGTTGCTTGGTTACATCGCCCCCAAAAGAGGGGTAATACGCAACAAACAGCTGAACGGCAATAACCAGCGCCACTAGCAATGCACCAACGTATAATAACATACGGCCTATTCGTTTCTTTATTTTTTTCAATTCGGAGTACTTTTTTAGGGTTTTAATTGCTGCAAAGATAGCCAAGTGCACTACACCGCCTTTAGCACATGGGTCACAATGCCCCAAATGATAAGCTCATTGTCTTCGGTCACTTGCAAGGGCTTGTATTGTTCGTTTTCGGGCATCAGCCATACGCAGTCTTCGGCTACTTTGAGACGCTTTACGGTAAACTCCCCATCTACAAAGCACACGGCAATTTTACCGTCTTGAGGCTCCAAGCTCCGGTCTATGACCAGTAAATCGCCATCGTCCAGTCCAGCACCCACCATGGATTGTCCTGCCACGCGCGCATAGAACGTAGCGGCTTTGTTTTTAACCACGGCCCTGTCGAGGCTGATGCGCACTTCTTTAAAGTCATCTGCTGGCGAGGGAAAGCCTGCCGAAATGCCTTCGCCTGCAAGCCAAACGTCGGCTTCGTTGCTGGTGTCGGGGCTATAAAAATGAAGGGTTGTTGCTTTTTTCATCTTACCGTAATAATGTCGTGAATGTCTGTGGTGTAACGGGGCGATAAGTGGGCTTGTTTCATTTTAAAGGTTCTGCTCAGGTCTTGGTTGGCGAGTTTGATTTTATGCGGACCATACTTGCGGTGCAATTGGTCAATGCGCTGCATCAGTGCATCGTGACGGCTGTCTTCGCCATCAAACAGCGTGAGTTGCTGTGCGTTTTTGGGCACAATCCCCGTAACCATTACTCCTGCTTTTTTATACTGAATCCCGTCTTTGAAAATATGTTTCAATCCCTTTAGTGCATACTTGCTAATGGTCAAACTCGACTGGGAGGCAAAGGGCATGGTAACCAACATGCCGTTGCGGTATTGCGGCAAGTTGGGCATAAACGGATTGCTGCGGACAAACACATAGACCGCATGGCAGCTACTGCCTTGCTTGCGTAGTTTTTCAGCACAAAGCGTTGCATAGGTCGATATGCGTTCGCGCACTTCCTCATAGGAGGTAATAAGCGATTCGAAACTGCGGGTGGTGGCAATGGCTTTTTTGGGGGAAGCAATCATTTCCATGGGAATGGTAGCGGTTCCTTCCAGGTCTTTTTTAAGGCGTAGCCCCACGACACTCATCTGTTTGCGTACCCAATCGTCGCTGAGTTGGGTAAAGTCATAGGCGGTTTTCACCTCGTTGAGTGCCAATCGGCGTGCATGTTGACGGCCAATGCCCCAAACGTCTGCAATGGGCAGCCACTTCAGTGCCTTGATGCGCTTTTCTTCCGAGTCAATTACATAGACCCCTTTGGTTCTGTCGGCAAATTTTTTGGCCACACGGTTGGCTACTTTGGCAAGACCCTTGCTTGGACCAAGTCCAATGCTAACGGGCATGCCGGTCCATTTGTGCACGCGCTTGCGCATTTGTTGCGCATAGGCTTCCATATCGTAGTGCGCAAAGCCATCAAAATGCAAAAATGCCTCGTCAATGCTGTATACTTCTACCTCGGGTGTAAATTGACGCAAGACTTCCATCACGCGCTGGCTCATATCGCCATAGAGCGGATAATTGGACGAAAAAACATGGACATTGTGTTGTCTAAAAAAAGACGAAAACTTGTGTGCGGGCGCCCCCATGGGTAGTCCAAGGGCTTTGGCCTCGTTACTGCGCGCAATCACACAACCGTCATTGTTAGACAAAATAGCAATGGGCTTGTCGTTTAATGTGGGTTGAAAAATGCGCTCACAAGAGGCGTAGAAGTTGTTACAATCGACTAAAGCAAACACATTCAAAACTACATTTTTTTACTATACAATGAACTGGTTTTTTTCAACAAAATCGTGCGCTAATAAACGCAAATGCAGTACATTTGTTTAGTACAACCACATCTAGATGGACAAGTATTCGTTTCTCAATGCAGCCCACACGGCTCATTTTGCGCAGCTTTACGACCAATACCTCATAAACCCTGATAGCGTAGAGCCCAGCTGGCGTGCCTTTTTCCAAGGATTTGACTTTGGTATAGAAAACGGCGAACAGCATACCAACGACACCATTCCCGAAAGTGTTCTCAAAGAATTTCGTGTCGTAAAACTCATTGACGGTTACCGTGGAAGCGGACACCTCTTTACACGCACCAATCCCGTACGAGAGCGTAGAAAATACAAACCCACCCTTGCCATTGAAAATTTTGGATTGACCCACGAAGACCTCGACACCGTATTTTCGGCTGGTGAAATCATAGGTGTAGGCCCAGCAAAATTGGCTGATATCATTGTGCACTTGGAGCGCATCTACTGCGAATCCATAGGACTGGAGTATATGTTTATCCGTCATCCACAACGTGTAAATTGGATTCAAAAATGGATCAACAAAAACGGCAACCACCCATCGTTTGATGACAATGAGAAAAAACACATTCTCAAAAAACTAAATGAGGCCGTTGCTTTTGAGAGTTTTCTACACACCAAATATGTAGGCCAAAAACGCTTTTCCTTAGAAGGAGGCGAATCCTTGATTCCTGCCTTAGATGCCTTGATTGAAGGTGCCGCCAAAGACGGGGTAGAGGAGTTTGTTGTTGGGATGGCACACCGAGGCCGCCTCAATACGCTGACCAATATTTTTGGCAAGCCTGCGCAAGATATTTTCAGTGAGTTTGATGGGAAAGACTATGAAGAGGAGGTATTTGACGGCGACGTTAAGTATCACTTGGGATGGACCTCAAAACGCCTCACAGATGCTGGCTATCAAATAAACATGAACATAGCACCCAACCCTTCTCATCTCGAAGCGGTAAACGCTGTTGTGGAAGGTATAGCACGTGCAAAACAAGATAAAAACTACAAAGGCGATTCCCGAAAAGTAATGCCCATTCTTATTCATGGCGATGCTGCTATTGCCGGTCAAGGAGTAGTATACGAAGTGGTGCAAATGGCACAACTCGACGGCTATAAAACAGGCGGTACCATACATATTGTGGTCAACAATCAAATTGGCTTTACCACCAACTACCTAGACGGCCGCTCAAGTACCTATTGTACAGATGTTGCCAAGGTTACCCTTTCCCCCGTGCTGCACATAAATGCCGATGACGTAGAGGCAGTGGTACACGCCATGCATTTTGCCTTGGCCTATCGCAACCGCTTTTCACGTGATGTGTTTATTGACTTGCTCGGCTATAGAAAATACGGACACAACGAAGGCGATGAACCGCGATTTACGCAGCCCAAGCTCTACAAAGCCATTGCAAAACAGCAAAACCCACGAGATATCTACGCTGCTAAACTGATGTCTAAAGGGGTTATTACCCAAGACGTTTTGGATCAAATGGAAGCCGACTACAAACAAACACTTGAAAAAAAGCTGGAAGATGCGCGACAAGCTTCCAATACGGTCATTACTCCCTTTATGCAAGACGAATGGACAGGATATCAGCGCGCTAAGCAAGATGGTATGCTGCAGCCTGTTGACACCACCATTGCACTCAATAAATTAGATGCCATTGCAGCAACGCTTACGGAGCTTCCTTCAAATAAAAAATTCTTGCGTAAAACAGAGCGCTTGGTAAAAGACCGCAAGGCCATGTATTTTGAGCGCAATCAAATGGATTGGGCTATGGGCGAGTTGCTGGCTTACGGATCCTTGCTTTCAGAAGGGCACGATGTGCGTATTTCTGGGCAGGATGTTGAGCGGGGTACGTTCTCTCACCGCCATGCGGTGATGAAGGTCGAAGATTCAGAAGAAGAAGTGGTGCTTTTAAACAGCCTTGACAAATCTCAGGGACGCTTTAATATCTTTAACTCTTCGCTTTCTGAATACGGAGTTATGGGCTATGACTATGGTTTTGCCATGGCCAGTCCGAATGCCTTGACCATTTGGGAGGCACAGTTTGGCGACTTTAGTAACGGGGCACAAATCATGATTGATCAGTATCTGTCGTCTGCCGAAGACAAATGGAAAATGCAGAACGGTTTGGTATTGTTCCTTCCCCATGGCTATGAAGGCCAGGGCGCTGAGCACTCTTCGGCGCGTATGGAACGCTATTTACAGCTTTGCGCCAAAGACAATATGTTTGTGGCTGACGTAACCACTCCGGCCAACCTATTCCATATGCTGCGCCGACAGCTTAAATCAACATATAGAAAACCATTGGTCGTATTTACACCCAAAAGTTTGTTGCGACACCCCATGGCCGTTTCTTCTAAAGAAGCCATGTCAACAGGTCAGTTTATGCCCTTAATCGATGACGACACTGTTAATTCAAAAGAGGTAAAGACACTGGTGTTGTGTACGGGTAAGTTTTATTATGACCTATTTGATGCTCGCGAAACCAAGCAACGCAAAGACGTGGCATTGGTTCGTCTAGAACAATTATTTCCCTTGCCAAAAGACGAGATAGCAGCCGTTGTGATAAAATACGCCAATGCAGAAGTAGTGTGGGCACAGGAAGAGCCAAGGAACATGGGCGCATATGGACATTTGTTGTTACACCTTCCGCAAGCACGTGATTTTCGTGTTGCATCTCGCCGTTTTTACGGTGCTCCAGCAGCTGGAAGTTCAACGCGATCCAAGCGTCGCCATCAAGAAATTATTGAGTATGTATTTGACAAAACCAAAGACAATATGCGCTAGTGCGCCAAAACAGGAGTTATGATTTTAGAAATGAAAGTGCCCTCTCCGGGAGAATCAATATCCGAAGTAGAAATAGCCGAATGGTTGGTTAGTGATGGTGATTATGTAGAAAAAGATCAGACCATTGCCGAAGTTGATTCGGACAAGGCTACCCTTGAGCTTCCCGCAGAAGAAAGTGGGATTATTACGCTTAAAGCGGAAGAAGGTGATGCCATTGCCGTAGGTGCCGTAGTGTGTCATATAGATACCGCTGCTGCAAAGCCAGCAGGACAGGACGCAAAACCCGCTCCAGCCAAAGCAACCGTTTCTCAAGCTGCAACAACCCCTGCACCTGCTCAAACGAACTATGCTACCGGCACAGCCTCACCAGCAGCACGAAAAATTATCGCTGAAAAAGGCATAGATACTGCTGCCATTATAGGCACGGGCCGTGACGGTCGTATTACAAAAGAAGACGCCATAAATGTTGTCCCTTCAATGGGAACACCAACAGGTGACCGACCAACTTCGCGCAAGAAAATGTCCATGCTACGCCGAAAAGTAGCAGAGCGCTTGGTAGCCGCTAAAAATGAAACGGCCATGCTCACCACATTTAATGAGGTCAATATGTCGCCCATTTTTGCATTGCGTGCCGAGTATAAAGAAGCCTTTAAGGCAAAACACGATGTTGGACTTGGGTTTATGAGCTTTTTTACCAAAGCCGTAGTACGCGCCCTAAAAGAATTTCCAGATGTAAACTCCATGATTGATGGCAACGAACAAATCCTGCATGACTACTGCGATATTAGTGTAGCCGTGTCAGGACCTAAAGGACTTATGGTCCCTGTAGTTCGCAATGCTGAAGCCATGAGCTTTAAAGATGTAGAGACTGAAATTAAGCGTTTGGCCATACGCGCACGTGATGGACAAATCACCGTTGACGAAATGACAGGTGGAACCTTTACCATTTCCAATGGGGGGGTGTTTGGCTCTATGCTATCAACGCCTATCATCAATCCACCACAATCGGCAATTTTGGGCATGCACAACATTTTGCAACGTCCCATTGCTGTTGACGGTAAGGTTGAAATTCACCCCATGATGTATGTGGCCCTTTCTTATGATCACCGCATTATTGATGGCCGTGAGAGTGTGGGCTTTTTGGTAGCAGTAAAAGAAGCACTAGAAGACCCAGTTGCCTTACTTATGGATGGTGATGCCAAAAAAGCGTTGGAACTTTAGCCGTTAATAGCCACCACCTGCTCAACCTTTCCAGGAAGCATTTCGCGCATCATGGTTTCGATGCCATTCTTTAGTGTAAAAGTAGACGACGGACAGCCACTACAAGCGCCTTGCAAGACCACGTGAACGGCCTTGGCATTTTCGTCAAAAGATTGAAATACTATATTTCCACCATCTGATGCTACAGCTGGCTTGATGTATTCATCCAATATGCGGACGATCTCCTGTTCCGTTGGGGTATAGTTGATTTCCACATGTGTTTCCGTTTCAGAATTTGGATTGAAATTGGGAGATAATACAGGCTTGTTTTCTGCAATATATTCTCTTATAAAAGTACGTACTTGCTGCACCACTTCTTCCCATGTTGAAATTTCGTATTTGGTTATAGAAACAAAGTTTTCGTCCATGTATACCTCTTTGACAAAAGGAAAGTGGAACAAGGCTTGGGCTAGGGGTGCATCTTGGGTAGTGTCTATCGAAGTAAATTCAACACTGGCAGGCACTAGTTTTTTATTCGCCACAAATTTCATCACGGCAGGGTTGGGTGTGCTTTCGGCATAAACACTAGCCGGAGCTGCTTTTTTTGTTTTGGTTACTTCGCCTCCGTCAGCGAGATATTTTTCTAACTGTTCGATTACTTCTTCTTGCACGTCGCTCCATTCCACAATGGGAAAGCGTTCCAAAGTCAATTGGGTGCCGTTGAGGGTTACAGCCTTCACAAAAGGCAAGTAAAACAACTGCTGCGCTAGGGGAACTTCGTTGGCTTCTGAAACATTGTTAAATGCGTAAGCACGTTCAACGAGCGGGGTTTCAGTACTCAAAACAAGTAAATCTGGATTTTCAGACGGCAATATGCGAAAACGGCTCATAGACTTTTTATGCAAAAATACGTATTAGAACCATAGTAGTTGAATGCACACTGTAGATTTTTGTACTTTGCAGTATGCTAATTAAAACCATCTTAAATCAT